>DASTGW010000398.1:0-4610 GCA_035718705.1 Terriglobales bacterium
GTGCCTGTTCCGCGAAGCTCGATTGGATTCTCCTTGCCGGCGATGGTGAGCTTGCCGTTGATCACGACGTTGGCGCCCTGCACCGTGTATGACGTCATCTTCCACGTGATCTGCGGATTCGCTTCCGCCTTGAGCGCCTTCCTCATGTGCTCGTTCATCGTGCCGTTACCGCAGTCGAGCTGCGCGACGGGAACCACGAGACCTGCGCTCTTGACCATTTCCGCCGGACCCTGCTCAGTCTCGGCAACCACGGCGACGTCCACCTTGGTCGCGTTGCACTTGAAGGAGCGAACGGTGGAAGTTCCCTCGAGCCAGATACGGCTCTCTTTGGTGAGGTTCAGATTGCGCGGGAGCGACATCTGTGCACCTGCTACCATCGCGCTGCCGGCAAGTGCTCCGGCGGCGATCAAGGTTCGAATGACTGCTTTCATCTTTGAGGCTCTCTGTTCGGGTACGCAGTCAAGCTAGAAACGGGCGTATTGGCGCACTGTCGGATTCAACCCGAACTTTTCAGGTATAGTCCTCCCGTCCAGGTAATGGATTCCCCTACAGATTAGCTTTCACCAAACACATTACAGAAACCCTTCGTTCGAGCTGTATGCAGAAGTTCTCAAATGCCCCTCTTGTCGTCGCAAGCGTATTGATTGCAGCGGCTTGCGCCGCCAACGACGCCCAGCCCGCAACGCCCCCGACATCCGCGGCTCCCGCGTTGGATCCGGTCACTGTCGTCGCAATCGATTCCGCGACTCTCGCCGCAAAGGCAAAAGCCGACAGCGCCAAGCCGCCCAGAGTGGAGGTCCCGTCCGTCCCCGGGCGCAACAAACGCGACAGTCTCGCGCTTGTTTCTGCAGTGCGCGCGGGAATGAAGGACACTCGATGGCCGGTGCATGGACCCGCTCCGCTCCCTGGCTCGATTCTGCCCGGCAAGCGGATTGTCGCGTACTACGGCAATCCTCTCTCGAAGAAAATGGGAGTGCTTGGCGAGTATCCCCCGCCTGAAATGCTCTCGCGTCTCGACAAGGAAGTCGCAGCCTGGAACAGGGCAGATCCATCAACGCCTGTGCAGCCAGCGCTGCATCTCATTGTCGTCGTCGCACAGGGAGCTCCCGGGCGCGATGGCAACTATCGCCTACGCATGCCCGACACACTGATCGAAAAAGTCTATTCATGGGCGAAGTCGCGTAACGCGATTCTCTTCCTCGACGTTCAGGTTGGTAAGAGCAACGTGCAGGCGGAGATTCCGCGCCTCGAGCAGTTTCTCAAGAGACCCGACGTGCATCTCGGAATCGATCCGGAGTTCTCGATGAAATTCGGCGACCCGCCAGGCAGGAAGATCGGAACGATGAGCTCGGCCGACGTGAACTGGACGGTGAACTATCTCTCGAATCTCGTGAAGGCGAACAATCTTCCGCCGAAGGTCCTGATCGTGCATCGCTTCACGCGAAAGATGCTCACCGATGCGAAGGGAATCCGCCTCGACCCGCGCGTGCAGGTAGTGATCAACATGGACGGCTGGGGCGCACCGTGGCTCAAGTTCGATTCATACCGCGACTACGTGCAGGCCGAGCCTGTGCAGTATACGGGCTTCAAGCTGTTCTATCACAACGATACGAAGAAGGGCGAGCCGCTCCTTACGCCTGGTGAGCTTCTGCGAATTACTCCCAAGCCGCTCTATATCCAGTATCAGTAGTTCTTTGCGATGCAGCAGTTGAAAACTTTGACACGGAGTCACGAAGCCACGGAGATCCACGGAGCAAAACCCACAAATAATTAAGGGTTTGAACTACGCAAAAGCGCGTGAATGCGCCGTCGTTCCGCAGTTCCAACCCTTAAATCAGTTCTCCGTGAATCTCCGTGACTTCGTGGCTCCGTGTCCAAGTCTTCAGATGCTGCATTCACGAAACGGAGATCGACATGGCAATTGAAACGATCAATCCGGCAACCGGCGAGACGCTGAAGACCTTCGAGGCCCATTCGAAGAACGAGATAGAAAAAAGAATCGCACTCGCCGCATCTGCTTACGCACAGCACCGGCTCACTTCGTTCGAAGACAGGGCGGCCAAGATGCGGCGCGCGGGCGAGATACTCATCGAGCGAAAGGATGAGCTCGGACGGCTGATGACCATCGAGATGGGCAAGCCGCTCAAAGCAGGAATAGCGGAAGCCGAGAAGTGCGCATCGGCGTGCTTCTATTACGCTGATAATGCTGCGGACATTCTCGCACCTCGCAACGTTGCGACATCCGGCGGCCAGGGCGCGATCTACTTTCAGCCAATCGGTCCAGTGCTCGCGATCATGCCATGGAATTTTCCATTCTGGCAGGTCTTTCGGTTCGCTGCTCCCGCATTGATGGCAGGCAACGTCGGGTTGCTGAAGCATTCCTCCAACGTTCCGCAATGTGCGCTCGAGATCGAGAACATCATTCGCGACGCAGGATTCGCCGAAGGAGTCTTTCAGACACTTCTCGTCAGCTCGGCCGAAGTCGCAGGAATCATTGCCGATTCGAGAATTGCCGCCGTAACACTCACCGGCAGCGAAGGAGCCGGCCGCTCAGTCGGTGAAGCAGCAGGAAAAGCGCTGAAGAAAACAGTTCTCGAGCTGGGCGGAAGCGATCCGTTCATCGTAATGCCCACCGCAGACATCGCCAACGCAGCGAAGACCGCTGTCACCGCGCGCATGATCAACAACGGGCAATCGTGCATCGCTGCGAAACGCTTCATCGTTCACGCGGCGGTCTACGATGATTTCATGCAGCGGTTCGTCGATGGTGTGAAGGCGGTAAAAATCGGTGATCCGATGAGCCTCGACACCGACGTGGGACCGCTTGCGACATCTTCAATTCGCGAGGATCTGGCGGAACAGGTATCGAGGACGATTACGTCAGGTGCGCGAGTGCTGTGCGGCGGCAAGAAGATCGACGGAGCCGGCTGGTACTACGAGCCGACGGTTCTCGTCGACATTCCCGAATCGAGCCCCGCCGATGAAGAGGAGCTCTTCGGCCCGGTGGCCTCAGTATGGAAAGCCGCGGATATCGATGAGTCGATAGCAATTGCGAACAGCAGCCGGTTCGGCCTTGGCGCAAGCGCGTGGACGAAAAACCCGGCTGAACGTGAGCGATTCATTCGCGACATTCAGTCGGGTCTCGTTTTTATCAACGGCATGGTGGCTTCGGAGCCCGGCCTGCCGTTTGGCGGAGTCAAGGATTCGGGCTACGGACGCGAGCTCGGCGACTTCGGCATCATGGAGTTCGTCAACATCAAGTCGGTAAAGCTCGTTTCCGGAAGCAACGAACCCCGCTCGGAGTAATTAGTACCTTTTAGATACTAATTGGCCGAATCAACCCGGACTTCCGGGAGCAGTCTGTTTGACAATGTTGAACGTGACAGTCTGTGTCTGACCGTTGACTACGGTAACGGGCTTGTCGTTTGTCTCGCCCGGAGCGAGCTGGTAGTTGCCGTTGAATGCATCGAATCGAACTATGTATGGCTGCGGCAAAACGCCTTTATCGCTGGCTCTGAATTCCGCAGAGCCATCAGCGCTGGTGCTCACCTTCGCCCACTCCTGAATACGGTCGCTGAGCAACAGTGTGAAGTTGATGCCCTGCACTCCTGCTCCCGACGCAT
Organism: Terriglobales bacterium; assembly: GCA_035718705.1. Lineage (GTDB taxonomy): Bacteria > Acidobacteriota > Terriglobia > Terriglobales > Acidobacteriaceae > DATMXP01. The sequence continues at coordinate 3,624 of DASTGW010000398.1, forward strand.
CCTTCGCCGTCACGATCAGGTGTCCGAGCTGGGCCGGCGATGACGAAAAATCTGTGCAGCCGCCGGCAAAAACTGCGGCGAAAGCCAGGCTTAAGGAGCGACGAAAAAATTTCGAACGAGTAAGGTTCATCAGGGCCTCTCACATTTGTGGAAAGAGCTTCCGGTCTTTCTCTATATACCCGGAAGCGCGCCGAATTGGAACCGACTCACCAGCCGTTGATCCGGTCCCACTCTCCGATAACTTCCAGCCCCCCGTCCACGACGTAGTAACGGTCATGTGCGGCAGCAGTGATGCATGCATGGTTGGGGGCGATTCTCACCTTCGCACCCACCGGGAGCCTGTCGAAATTGAGAGCTTCGTCCGCAACTGCGACCCCATGTTCCTGATAAGCGCGCTCGATGATGCAGCTTCCAAAAGCCGGCTTGCATTCGAGATCCCATACCTGTCCATAACCCGCATCATGCGCGGTCGCCTGCGTGCTTCGGTCCTTCGACAATGCAAGAGCACCCGCATCAACGAGGAATCTGTTCTCTCCGGGATTTCTTCCGATCACTGAAGCAAGGACAGTGACCGCTATGTCACTTCTTCGGCATGATCCGATCTCTGCCTGAAACAAATCCTGGAACATGTACACACCAGGCCGGGCTTCAGTGACACCATCGAGGCGATCGGCATGAGTCATCGTCGGCGTCGATCCAACCGATACGGTCTCGCACCTCATCCCCGCATCGCGAATGCGCGTCGCAGCAGTCACGACCGCAACGCGCTCGTCTTCCGCGATGTCCTTGATGCATTGAACGGTTCTGCATCCGTACGAATGGCCGGCGTGGGTCATCACGCCAGCCAGCTTTTCCTCGAGAGCACTCGCAATCTCGAGAAGGGCCTCGCTGGACTTGTCCACTCCTGCACGCCTGTCGCCGGAATCGATCTCTATCAGCACGCGAAACTTCGCTGGATGCTGCGCAATCGCCGAAGCCGCATCCAGG
>DASTGW010000399.1:0-13988 GCA_035718705.1 Terriglobales bacterium
TCTAAGTCATTCGTATCCAGCACCTGCTCCCACCCGTGCGCATGCGGACCATCCGGAACCGTATACCTGACGCTCTCATGCGACGAATTCAGCAGAACCAGGAAAGTGTCATCCACCAGCGGCTGGCCCATCTCGTTCACCTGATCGAGCGTCTGCCCATTGAACATGACGCCCAGGCTCTTCACCCATCCGGCGTTCCATTCTTCTTCGGTCATCTCCTGCCCGTCAGAGCGATACCATGCGATGTCTTTCATCTGGGAGTGATGCACTACGCGGTCCTGGTAGAACTTCTTACGCCGCAGGTTCGGATGTTTCTTCCTCAGCTCAATCAACCGACAGGTGAAATCCAGCAGTCTTCGCTTTCGTTCATCCAGGTCCCAGTGATACCAGCTGATCTCGTTGTCCTGGCAATACGCGTTGTTGTTGCCACCCTGCGTCCGCCCTATCTCGTCCCCGCCGCAGATCATCGGTACACCTTGCGACAACAGCAGTGTCGCCAGGAAATTGCGTTTCTGACGTTCGCGCGCTTCGAGGATCTCGGGATTGTCCGTCGCCCCCTCAGCTCCCATGTTCCATGAATCGTTGTCGTTCGCGCCGTCGTTGTTGTTCTCCCCGTTGGCTTCGTTGTGTTTTACGTTGTAGCTGACCAGATCCTCGAGCGTGAAACCATCATGCGCGACCACGAAGTTGATACTCGCGGACGGCTTGCGGCCATCGTTCTTGTACAAATCGCTGCTGCCCGTAAGCCGATATCCCAAGTCGCTCAGCGTGCCCGCATCTCCCTTCCAGTAGCGACGGACCGTATCGCGATATTTGCCATTCCACTCGGCCCACAGCACCGGGAAATTGCCAACTTGATATCCGCCATCGCCTACGTCCCAAGGTTCCGCGATCAGCTTCACCTGTGATATCACCGGATCCTGATGGATGATGTCGAAGAACGCTGAAAGCCGATCCACATCGTGCAGCTCGCGAGCGAGGGTCGAGGCAAGATCGAAGCGGAAACCATCCACGTGCATCTCGTTGACCCAGTAACGCAGGCTGTCCATGATGAGCTTCAGCACCTGCGGATGCCGCACGTTCAAGCTGTTCCCGGTTCCCGTGTAGTCCTTGTAGTAACGCGGAGTGTCGCCGACCAGCTTGTAATACGTGGTGTTGTCGAAGCCTTTCATGCTCAGCATCGGCCCGAGGTGATTGCCTTCCGCAGTGTGGTTGTAAACCACGTCGAGGATCACCTCGATGCCCTCGCGATGCAGGGCCTTCACCATGGCCTTGAATTCTGAAACCTGTCCACCGGTATCCCCTGAACTTGAATAGCTTGAATCCGGTGCGAAGAAGTTCAGCGTGTTGTAGCCCCAGTAGTTGCACAGCCCGCGTTCAACCAATTGCTTGTCATGCAGAAATTGGTGCACTGGCAACAACTCCACAGCGGTGACACCCAACGTCTTCAGATACTTGATCGCCGGGGGCGCTGCCAATCCGGCATAGGTTCCCCGCAACTGCTCCGGGATCTCCTCATTCAACTTGCTGAAGCCCTTCACGTGAACTTCATAAATCACGGAATCGCTCAGAGGCGTTCGTGGCGCGCGGTCCTGCTCCCAATCAAAATATGGATTGACCACCACACTCTTCGGCATGCCGGAGCCGTTATCGCGGTCGTCGATCTCGAGATCCGCGTCGCCTGGACCGAACTTATAGGGGAAGATCGGCTCCTTCCAATCCACACGTCCGGAAATCGCTTGCGCATAGGGGTCGATCAACAACTTCGCCGGATTGAATCGGTGCCCGTTCTGAGGCTCCCACGGCCCATGCACCCGATATCCGTACTGCTGCCCGGGTTGCAGACCCGGAATGTAGCAGTGCCAGACATAGGCCGTCGTTTCGCGAACGTCGATACGTTCGATCTCCTGCCGTGACCGGTTGTCATAGAGGCAGAGCTCCACCTTATTGGCGTTTTCGGAATAAACGGCGAAGTTCACACCCGTGCCATCCCAAGTGGCACCAAGTGGATAAGGTTTTCCGGGAAGAATCGTTCTAGGCATCAGTCAGACTGGCTCACCCGGCTTTGATGCAAGTCAAAGAAGGTATGTACCTCGTCGCGGAAGATTTCTGGATTGAGGCATTTGGAGAACAAACAAGAAAACGGGACCGCGCTCGCGATCCCGTTCAGTGAAGGAACAACTCAAAGATGGCTTACATCAGGTACAACAACCCACTTAGAAAAACTCCCTGCTGAACCTCTCTCACCCACCGCACTTGTAACAGACACGGCACCCCGACAGGACTGCCGGGCAGCGTGATCTCGCAACGAATCGTTGAGTACGGAGTGAGTGGACGATCGGTCGTAAGACACAGTCCGCCGGTGCTTATGTTGGCGATCTGCCCTTGGAAGCTGGCATAAAGCGAATCGGAGCTGACGGTCAGCTCGCGATAACGAACTTCAAACTTTTTGGGGAAGCGCTGCTCGTGCCGTTCTTCCTGCTCAGGCACTTCTTCCAGCGACAGCGGAGGATTCTTGGAGAATGCCGCCAAAGGGGGAATCGCGGCGACTCTGGACCGCGTATTCCGGCATACCGAAAACGGATGCTGCGCCATAAATTGTTTGATCCTGTCTACTTCTGTCGCATTTAGCTATTAAAACTAATGCCGCCGTGCCACCGGCGGCATTTGAACGTCAGGAGACGACTTTTGTCTCGTCCAAGCATTGGAGGATCCCGCCACCATGCGTGTCTTAAACTCTATGTCGTCAGTCCCCTTAGGCCGTTTTTCCATCTTTCCGGCCTTTCTGTCTATAGAACGAATGAAGTTTCTCGAACTTGCGGAAAAAATTGAGTAACATCGGCCAGCGAATCCATGAGCAGCGGATTTCAACCCGGGGTCGGTCCCGACGCAGGGGGGGCGGAGGCGCGAATGCCTTCCCCTGAGTTCCAGGCCCTGTCCGGCTATATTGCCCAGCTCTATGAACGTTCCGGCGCCCATTCCTATCAGATCGATCTAAACCAGTTCACGACTATTATTTCGGAAGTTGCTGATAAATATGCGCCTTCCGGCGACCGCAAAGAAATTCGCGAGCTCCTGGAATCGCTGAAGATCGACGAACTGGTCCTCGCCCGGGCCTGTGTATTGGGGAACGAACGAGCTTGGGAAACCTTGCTGGGAAAATACCGGGAACAGCTATATGACATGGCCAATTCCATTGCCAGGGAAGATTCTGCCGGACGCGAAATCGCTGATTCCCTTTACGGAGATCTATACGGCTTAAACGCCAAGGGCGAACAGAGGACTTCCAAGCTGGTCTATTACATGGGGATTGGCTCACTGGGCGGTTGGCTAAGAACCGTTCTGGCCCAGTCCTATATAGATAGGTATCGGCGCGAGTCGAAGCTGGTCTCAATCGATGAGGACGAGGAAGAGGGACGCGCGCCGATCCCAGAGATAGCTGTCCACCCCAACGTTGAGCCGACGGTTGATCCACGTGTGGAAAAAGCCACAGACGCCGCCTTCGCCGAGCTTTCGGCGGAAGACCGGCTCATCCTGGCCAGCTACTTCCTTGACGGGCAGACACTTGCCGAAATCGCTGCCACCTTGAGGGTGCACGAATCTACGGTCAGTCGGCGCTTGGAGAAGGTTACGGCCAATCTTCACAAGAGGATACGAATGCACATGCTGCGCAGCGGCATGAGTTCTCGCGAGGCGGAAGAGGCCTTCCAGAGCGATGTTCGGGAGCTCCAGGTGAATATCACAGGACGGCTGAAAGAAAATTCGCAAAAAACGTGAGCGGGATCGTTCATAGTACAGGAAGGCCCGAGAATGGGATCCCGGGCTAACCTGAGCAAGTAAACGAGAAACCCAACTGATGCCAGAACTAGCAAAATTCGCAAGGCAGAGATTAAGTCAGAACCAGGCGCCGGAAACTCATCCCGACGCGGGAATGCTGACGGGTTTCATGGAGAACGCTCTTCCTCCTCGTTTGCGGTCTGAAGTCACGGCACATCTTGGTTACTGTACGGCATGTCGCAGCGTCCTCAGGCTGGCACTGCCGCAGCAGCAACCGGAAGAAGTACAGCAACTGGTATGGGCGAAGCCCCGCCATCAAGTTTGGTCAATATTGCGTTGGGCGAGTGTAGCGGCCACTACGGCCGTGGTAGCTGGCTCGGTGTGGTTAGCACAGGCTCCAAAGGCAGGATTGGGATCCTCCAAGTCCGTCGAACCCGCTCAGGTAGCCAGCGCCACTGCTCCGGTCCGGCCGCAACTCGCCCAGCCCGAAATTCCATCCAGCACTCCTACTACAGTTTCCAAGCCGAGCGTTCGGAAACACTCTGAACCCTCGGTGGAAGTGGCAAGCTCCAATCCGCAAGGCGTAGTTCCCTCCCGCGACATCATCCAAACTGGCGCTCCTCTCAACGGCGCTACTCCGGTGATGAGCTTCGATTCTCGCGCGGCGAATGTTGTTCCTCCGCCCTCCGTGCCTAAAGCTGAACCCACTTTCAAGTGGACGACGAACCCTACTACCGGCTTGGTGTATCGCTCCTCCGACGGACTTCGCTGGCAATCAGTGAACGTCCATCGCGGAACGGCCTTCACCTCGGTGGTGTCTTCCGATAAAGCGATCTGGGCTGCCGGAAAAGACGGAATGCTCTTCCGCTCGGTCGACAACGGCAAGACTTGGGACCAGGTTCGTCCGTGGGGCAACGCAAACGCCGGCGATATCCAGTCGGTTCAGTTCAGCGATGCGCAGAACGGACAGGTGACCACCTCGACCGGCATCTGGTCCACCAACGACGGCGGCACGAACTGGAAGAAGCAGTAAGCTTCGATGTCTCTCCCCTACGGAATCATCACCACTTTCCCGAACATCTGGCTGCTCTGCAGATAGCGATGCGCTTCTGCTGCTTCCGTGAGCGGAAACGTCCGATCGACGACCGGCTTCAACCGTCCCCCGAAGATGTGGGAGAGCACCTGATGAAGGTCATCCATCGTTCCCATGAACGACCCGAGGAATGATAACTGCTTGGCGAACAGCACCCGCAAGTCGACCTGTGCTTCGTACCCGGTCGTGGCTCCGCAGGTCACGATGGTTCCCCCAACTTTGAGCGAGCGCATGCTCTCCTGCCAAGTTGCCGCTCCGACATGCTCGAAGGTGATGTCCACACCGCGCTTGGAAGTGATTCGCTTCACCTCTTCCGAAATCTTCTGCTTGTAATGATCGATGGTAAAGTCGGCGCCGAGTTCCTTTGCCTTTGCCAGCTTCTTGTCGTCGCCGGCAGTAGCGATAACGTGGCAATGGAACATCTTCGCGATTTGGATAGCAGCCGAGCCAACTCCTGAACCGGCGCCGAGGACAAGAATCCACTGGCCTTGCCTGATATGCGCCCGAGCCACCAGCATGTGCCAGGCGGTAAGGAAGACGAGCGGCACGCTGGCGGCATCTTCGAAGCTCAAGTTCTCCGGAATCGGAATGACATTCACGCGCGGCACGGCGATCAGCTCGCAATTGCCGCCATCGACCATGTTGCCGAGCACGCTGAATTGACGGCAGAAACTTTGTCGTCCGGCGGTGCAGAATTCGCAATGGTTGCAGAACACCATCGGCGCCAACAGCACTCGCTGTCCAACCTTCAGATCTGTGACGTAGTCGCCGAGGCCTTCCACGACTCCAGCGACATCGCTTCCATTGATATGCGGAAGTTTCACTCCGGGCAGACCCTTCCGCGTCCAAAGGTCGAGATGGTTCAACGCGACCGCCTTCACTCGCACCAGTACCTGGTCTTGACGCGGTCGCGGATCGGGAACATCTTCGTATTTGAGGACCTCTGGTCCTCCGAATTCGTGGAAGCGTACGGCTTTCATAATTGCCTCGCGAATCCCTCGTTTCCCAAAAGTGGGAAACATGGGCACCATGAGTACAGAGTTGAAACCTGTCACGGTAACATATCGGGTGTTTGCCCTGCTCAATCAGACCACCCGAGTAGCTATAATCTACTTGTCTTGAAAATCCCTGGTTTTATTCGGCTCAGTTTCGCCATTATCTTCCTGCTGGCGGCAGCATCCTTATTCGCACAGACGCCGCGCACCGTACTGGTTCTTCCCTTTGAGAACACGTCCAGGGCTCCCGGCCTGGATTGGATCTCCGAAGCCTTCCCAGAGATGATCGGCGACGGAATGACCACCAGCGGTACCTACGTGGTTCCGCGGGATGATCGCAACTACGCGTTCGACCGAATGGGCATTCCCACTACGAGCCGCCTCTCGCGCGAGACGCTTTATCGCATAGCCGAACAGATGGATGCCGACTACGTGATTCTTGGCACCTACGATTACGACGGCCAGACTTTCACCGCATCGGCACAGTTGCTCGACATGAAGAAACTGCATCTGGCTCCTGAAATCAAAGAATCCGGACCGCTGGTCAACATGGTGGGACTGCAGCGGGCGCTCACTTGGGACCTGCTCAAGACATTGGTACCACAAGCAGTACCGTCGAAGGCGGCGTTCCTCGAAGAAGCCACGCCCATTCGTCTAGACGCCTTTGAGAACTATGTTCGCGGAATGTTGGCGACCACGCGGCAGGAGCGCGTACAACGGCTAAAAGAAGCTGTGCGCCTGAATCCGGACTACTCACAGGCAATACTGCAGCTGGGCAAAACATACTTCAGCAACAAGGAATACGAATCGGCAGTGGCGTGGTTTACTCGCGTGCCGGAAACGGATTCGCGTGCCAGCGAAGCGAATTTCTATCTCGGTCTCTCCGCCTTCTACCAAGGTGATTACGAGAAAGCAGAAAAGGCGTTCGCGTTCCTCGAGAGCAGGCTGCCGCTGAACGAGGTGAACAACAATCTCGGCGTCGTAATGGGACGTCGTGGCAAGCGCGCTGAACTCGAGTATCTGAGAAAAGCTTCCGACGCCGATCCGAACGATCCCGACTATCACTTCAATCTCGCCGTTGCCTACGCCCGCATCTTCGATAGCGACAACGCATCCCGCCAACTGAAGGAAGTACTCAGACTCAAGCCCAATGACGCCGAAGCTAAAGCGTTCATGGATTCCTTGAGCGGCACTCCAGCGCCGGCGGTGGGCAACGGATTTCGTTCCAGTTCCACGACAGCAGCGAAGCTTCCCCCTCAGCGCGTGAAACGTAACTACGACGAGACTTCATTCCGTTCTTTGGCCATGGAAATCGATCGAGCAGCTGAGTCGAGGCTTGCGCTGGCCTCCCCGAAGGAGCACGCGGCATTTCACGTGGAGCGTGGCAAACAATTTCTTAGCCAAGGTTTCACCGACGACGCTCAAAAAGCATTCCAGGAGGCTGTGGTGCTCGATCCGACCAGTGGGCCCGCGCATGCCGGGCTTGCACAGTCGCTCGAGACGGACGGCAAGTTTCCCGAGGCCGTGGCCGAAGCCAACGCTGCACTGCGGCTGCAACCTTCTGCGGCTGCGTACCTGGTGCTTGCACGCCAGAATCTCAAGGACGGCAAGCTGAATGCCGCAACCGTGGAAGTGGATCGGGCGCTGACTCTTGAGCCGAAGAACCAGGACGCCCAAGCTTTGAAGAAGTCGATCGAGGAGAAACTCGGTGCGAGGAACTAAATCATGTCGCAGAAAATGCGTCGTGTCGTCCTTCTGTTATTCGTTGTCCTTCCTTCCCTGCTCTTTGCCGACGTCCTGAAGATCACCGTCGACGACGCCATTCATCCCATCACGGAAGAGTTCATCGGACGCGCCGTTCAACAGGCACAGTCGACGCATGCCGATGCGCTGCTGATCGAATTGCGCACCCCGGGCGGACTCGAAACCTCGATGCGCAAGATCGTCGAAGAGATTACCGCGTCGCAAGTGCCCGTCATCATCTACGTAACGCCGAGTGGTGCACGTGCTGCTTCAGCAGGGTTCGTCATTCTCGAAGCGGCTGACATCGCTGCCATGGCGCCGGGAACCAACACCGGGGCAGCACATCCGGTGACCGTTGGCGGTGGCCAGATCGACGAAGTAATGAAGCAGAAAATCACCAACGACGCCGCTGCGTTGATGCGCTCCATTGCCGAGAAGCGCGGGCGTAACGTCCCTGTCGCGGAAAGCGCTGTGCGCGAATCGAAAAGCTTCACTGAAAAGGAAGCTCTACAGCAAAAGCTGATCGATATCATCTCCCCCAACGAGCAGGACCTCCTCAAGCAACTCAACGGGCGCGAAATCACTCGCTGGGACGGCACAAAGACCAAGCTCAAGACCGACGGGCCTGTTCGTGAGTACACGATGACGTTGAAGCAGCAGATCCTCGCTTGGCTGATGAATCCGAACATGTCGTTCGTCCTTCTCGCCATCGGCCTGCTCGCGCTCTATGTCGAGTTCAATCATCCCGGGGCAATCGTCCCGGGGGTGGTCGGCTTCTTCTTTATCGTGCTGGCAGTGTTTGCCTTGAATATTCTGCCAATTCGCTACTCGGCATTCGCCATGATCTTGCTGGCTTTCGTCTTCTTCGCCCTGGAGGCGAAGTTCACCAGCCATGGAGCGCTCACCATCGCGGGCATTGTCTCGCTGACGGTCGGCGCACTCCTGCTGGTCGATGCACCGATCCCTGAGATGCGGGTTCACCTCTGGACGGCGCTTGCCGTCAGCGTTCCGTTAGGAGTGATTACGGCATTTCTGATGAGCCTCGCGCTGAAAGCGCGGAGGAACAAACGTGCCTCAGGTGTGGAGGCCATGATTGGCGAAATCGCCGTCGCCGAGACGGCGTTATCGCCCGACGGGAAGGTGTTCGTACATGGTGAAACCTGGAATGCACGCAGCAGTTCCGACATTGCTCCTGGACAGAAAGTGAGAGTCAAGCGTGTGGAGGGACTCTGGCTCGAAGTGGAGCCTGTCGGCACCGCCGTCAAAGCAACAGCCCTGACTGACGCCGGGACTCGAGTTTAGAGCTTTACGTTTCGAAGTCTCAGCGAATTCGTGATCACCGAAACCGAACTGAAGCTCATCGCCGCAGCAGCAATGATCGGGCTCAGCAGGATGCCAAAGAACGGATACAGGATCCCCGCCGCAATCGGCACCCCCAACGAGTTATAGATAAACGCAAAGAACAAGTTCTGCTTGATGTTGCGAATGGTGGCCTGCGAAAGCCTTCGCGCCCTCAGGATACCCCGCAGATCGCCCTTCAACAGCGTGATCCCAGCACTCTCGACGGCAACATCAGTACCGTTCCCCATCGCGATTCCAACGTGAGCTTGCGCCAATGCAGGAGCATCGTTGATACCGTCTCCAGCCATCGCGACAATGCGGCCCTGATCCTGGAGCTTTTTGATGACGGCTGCTTTCTGGTCGGGAAGGACTTCGGCTTCGAAATTGTCGATGCCAAGTCGCTCTGCCACATACGCGGCGGTGTCTCCCTTGTCACCTGTAAGCATGACGATGTTCAGACCTTCGCGGTGAAGCTCGGCGACCACATTCTTCGTGCCTTTTTTGATGGCGTCGGCAATCACGATCCAGCCTGCAGGTTTCCCGTCAATGGCGACGTAAACCAGAGATGCTGCCCCGTCTCCGCGCGACGAGGACTCGCTTCTTGCTGGACCGAAGTCCGCGCCGACTTCTTTCATCAACCTCTCGTTGCCGACATCAACGACAGTCCCTCCAATCACTCCGCTGGCGCCTTTTCCACTGAATGACTGGAACTCCGTAACCGGACTCAGGCGAATATCACGCCTACTTGCTTCTTGCATGATTGCCGCGGCCAAAGGATGTTCACTCGCTGCTTCCACACTTGCCGCGAATCGCAGTACGTCTTCTTGCAGCTTGGACCCGAGCGGATTCACGCCTTCGACCCGTGGCTTCCCTTCCGTGAGCGTGCCGGTCTTGTCCACGACGATCGTGTCTACCCGCTGCATGATCTCTAGCGCTTCGGCGTTCTTGACCAGTACGCCGGCGTGCGCACCGCGTCCGGTGGCCACCATGATGGCGATCGGAGTCGCCAGTCCAAGCGCGCACGGACAAGCAATGATCAACACTGCCACTGCATTCACCAGCGCATGCGCGAAGCGCGGCTCGGGACCGAAGATCAGCCAGACAACAAAGGTGATCAACGAAATAGCTACCACAGTCGGAACGAACCAAGCCGACACGCGATCAGCCAATCGCTGAATCGGCGCCCGGCTGCGCTGCGCCTCACCAACCATGCGTACGATCTGCGCCAGCATGGTCTCCGCACCCACGCGTTCTGCACGCATGATGAGCGCTCCGGTGCTGTTCACCGTTGCTCCAATCACGCGGTCCCCTTGCTTCTTCTCAACCGGCAGCGATTCGCCGGTGATCATCGATTCGTCGATCGCGCTGGTTCCCTCCTCGACGACTCCATCGACCGGCACCTTCTCGCCCGGACGTATTCGCAAGCGATCTCCCGGATGAACGGCATCGAGGGCAACGTCCTGCTCTGATCCGTCGGCGTTAATTCGTCTCGCCATCTTCGGCGAGAGGTCGAGCAGCGCGCGGATCGCAGCATTAGTGCGGCTCCGGGCGCGCAGTTCCATTACCTGCCCCAACAAGACCAGCACAGTAATCAATGCCGCCGATTCGAAGTAAACCGGAGGACGCCCATGCATGGTGCGAAATGATTCCGGAAATGCTCCCGGCGCGACGACTGCGACCAGGCTGTAGAGATATGCCGCTCCCACGCCAAGCCCAATCAGCGTGAACATATTCGGACTGCGGTTCACCAAAGACGACCAGAAGCGTTCCAGGAATGGCCATCCGCACCAGAGCACCACCGGAGTCGCGAGCGCCAGCTCAAGCCACGGCATCATCGTGTGTGGAATCAACGCCGCAACCGGTCCAAACATCCCCAGCAGTAGCGGCATCGACAGCCCCAGCCCGATCCAGAACCGGCGCGTCATGTCGCGCAATTCCGGATTGTCTTCCTCCGGCGTCACCGTCATCGGCTCCAGCGCCATGCCACACTTCGGACACGCACCCGGCTCCTCGCGCACGATCTCCGGATGCATGGGGCAGGTCCACTTCGTCTTCGCCGGTGCGAACGAGAGCTCCGGCTCAAGCGCCATCCCGCACTTCGGGCAAGAACCCGGTTTGTCCGACACAACCTCCGGATCCATTGGGCAGATGTATTTCGTTCCCTTGGGTTCAGCCGGTGCGGCTGTCGAGCGTTCCGGATGCAGATAACGCTTTGGATCAGCCTTGAACTTCGTCTCGCATCCAGGATTGCAGAAATAGTACGTTTGTCCCTGGTAGTCGTAGTGGCCAGCTGCGGTCGCGGGATCAATCTTCATCCCGCAAACGGGATCGGTCACGAGATTGGCCTTCGGCGCACCGAGCATCACAAGCCCCGAGTGCCCGCTCATCGGTGCTGGTGATTTCGCGTTCAGGTACTTCTCCGGATCGCCCTTGAACTTTGCCTCGCATCCGGTGCAGCAGAAGTAGTAGGTCTTTCCTTTGTATTCGGCCTTGCCCTTGGCGCTGCTCGGATCCACGGCCATGCCGCACACGGGATCCACCGCCTTCACCCCCGGTGTGAGGATTGCGAATGGGTTCGTCTTATCGTTCTTGGGGTCCATGAAATTGCCTTTCACGTCTGCTGACGCGAAAAGGAGAAAAACCTTACAGTCCGCACACCGGCAACAACAGCTCCGATGACAACTTGCCAAACGTATATTAGATTCAACAACAGGGTAAGTATTACAAGTTTTGAGTTGAGGAACTGGAATGACGCAGTTAGACGTCGTGTTTCGTTACGGTAAGCAGCCCGGCGCCGAGGTTCTCCGCGCCATCGACAGCTTGCGCGAGGTTTATGGGATCCGCGCAGTGAAGTTCAACGAAGCGGAGCAGACCATCCGCGTGGAGTTCGACGCTTCTCGTATGAAAGAAGAAACCGTGGCTTCTCTGCTGCGCCGGGCGGGAATGGATTTGAAGGAAAGGTTACAGCTGGCTTAAACGCTGTACTGTTTGGAAGTCTGAAGTAGGCTCCAAAATGCAATCGGGGCGCCCCCTAAAACTCTCTGGCCGAAAGTTCTTTTTTGGGGAGCGCCCCTATTGCGCGCCACTTCGTCTGCCCTCTCTTATTGCATTACCTATGCCAAACTCGCGGCACTGAAAACAAAGGAATTCCTTCAGGCACTGGTAAGAATGTCTGGGTAGGAAATTCCGACCTGAGGAAGGAATTACGGAGCCGCGTTTGACCCAGATATGGGGAGAGTCCGGCAAGGGCATGCAGATGCACAACTTGGGTGGAAACGTGTCCTGATTTTAGAAGTCACTCGGAGGTCCTCAACGCTCCCGCGTGAAGTTACAAATTCATCAGCTTTGATATAATTCTTGCAGCGCGCGCCCTTAGCTCAGCTGGATAGAGCGTCTGACTACGAATCAGAAGGTCGGGAGTTCGAATCTCTCAGGGCGCGCCATAGTTTTTCCTTCCTGTTGCAAGTTCCCACTTCTCCGCAGAAAAGCGTTAAAACCGTCATCCGGAGTCTCTGAATCGGGAAGTTCAAAGCACTTGCGTTACCTGTCCTAACCTCCGGATTCGCAATACAGTTGCGGGCAATGGCGAACTCCCTGTCAAGCTATGCGATCTTTGAAAGCCGCGACTGGGAGATTGTGTCGGCACATATTTCCGACTTGCCTTCCCTTCTCCGATTCGCCACCCGTTGCACCATTGAAGCTCCGCACCAGCGCATCCATATGCCGGCGGGAGAAGAGGCCTGGCGATACCTGATTTCTTCCGGAGATGTGGTTTGCGCCAAGGGAGCAGATGGGCATATAGCCGGGGTTTACGCCACCAACCAATTTGCAAAAACGCAGGATGCAGAAGCTCTCCAGTCGGCACGGGCCGCGCGCAACGTGCTTTGCAACCGTTTTCGCTATTCCGAAGAGTTAGTCGCGTTTGGATCGATCGCACTGGTAGAGCGTCGCCTGCCGCATTCAGAAGTTCGTTTGCGAATGCTTAGAGAACTTTTGCGCAGTGCAGGTTACCGCTATCGCTGCCTCTTCAATGTGGTTGAGAAGTCCAACCATGAGGAAATGAATCTGCTGCCGCTGGAAGGCTGGCGCTGCTTCCACGAAGAAGACGATGCCTGCTACATGATGCTCGATATCGCCAAGGGTCTTCGCCAGTTGGCCTCGAGCCTCGTCCTGCCGATGCCGCAACGGCCTGTGGCACGTGCGGCCAGCGTTTAGCTCGTTACGCCATGAAATCAAAGGCACAGAGTCAGACTCTGTGCCTTTTAAACTTGCTACCCGATTTTCAGTTACGTTCCGGCTTTTCCGCCAAGTGGCCAAGCCGCATCCCCAGCGTGACTGCCACCGAGTTGCTCGAGTAATGCGTGCTCCGGTTATATGCGAAGTCGGTCGAGAAACGGGGAGTCATGCTCCAGGAAAGGTCAGTCGTAAAACCGGAGTCGTTCACAAGGCTGCTGTCACCGGTGGTCAGGTAAGCGGCTTCGTAGGAGCGACCGTGGCTGGTTTTACCCGAGCCGTTGCTGCCCTTCTTCACGTTTCGGCTGTAAATCTTCTGATTCCCATAACCCACGTCGCCATAGCCCGATGCTTCCAGCGTCAGTGTCTTGAGAAGGTCGAAGCCCACTCCTCCGCGAAATTCGGACACGGCACCCAGTGTGGTGAAGTCGCGACGGTTTCGGTTGCTGCTGGTGAGGCTGTTACCGAAGCTACCTTCGCCGATCAGCGTAAAGTGACCCAGTTCTCTTTCGAGGCGATTGTTCCAGTTAAAGGTCGCACGTCCGGTACTCACTCCTGCGCTGCTGTCGCCCGTGGGTGCAGTAAGAGTCAGACCGGTCGAATAGCCAAGCTGATTCATGTGCGTTTGAGCCTTCAGTCTCAGAAAGGCGTCACCCAGCGAATTGGAGTGAGTCGTGTTGATGGTGGTTGTCCCACTGCCGCCTGAAGTCGTCGTGGATTGTGTTGTCGTCACCAGCCAGAACGGCGCTCCTGCTTCGACGGCAAAGTGCGAATTGATGTCGTAGCCCAGGGCGGAATTCATCTCG
>DASTGW010000400.1:0-4253 GCA_035718705.1 Terriglobales bacterium
CGTCAGCTCAGAGAGGCACGAGCGAAGTCTTCTCGCACTTCTATCTACGCTCTCGCGTCTACAGGAAGACTTTCCTCAAATAGAAGATAAACATCCCGAACCGTTCGATGTGTAATGCGAAGGCTTACTTTCCGCCGCCACTCGCCCCAGCCTTCGCGTACTCCGTTTCCGCTTCTTTGAGTTTGTCCAAGGCTTGCGCAACGGTCATTTGCGGCACGGGACGGTAGTCGCTGGTCTGCTCGTCCTGTTGGATGTTGAGAGATTTCACCATTAGAACCTTCCCCGTGAAGTGCAGCTTCATGTGGGTCAGGTCCCAGTGATTGCCGTAGACCTGCGACTGCTCGATCATGAAGTCGCCGCCCTTGTCGAGCTTGCCCAGGAAGCCCCAGCCAAACTCCACGTCTTTGAACAGAGTGGCCTGCATGAGTGCCATGCGATATTGAGGGACGGCGATCTTCATGGTGCCCGACATTCCCGTGAAAACCTGTAGCTCGCGGTTCGGCGGATCCCACTTCGGATCGGGAGTGAATTTCAGGGTAACGATGTCACCTTCTTTCCCCGGCTCGGTGCTGACATATTCGAAGTTGAAGGCATCGGGGATCGCGCGAACCATGCGACGAGCGCGCTGATCGTCTTCCTGTTGTTCTTTCTTTTTCTTTGCGAGTTCGTCTGGGTTGTTGATCAGACGGTTGAGCCGGCCGTCTTCTTTTTGCCGTTCCGTCTCGGTGAGAGGCTTCCCGTTGATTGCAACCAATCGACCCAGCACAACCTGGGGAGTTTCCACCATCTGCTTGGTTTCGATGGTACCGTTCTTGGTTCGCTTTACATCGCGATAAGTGAAGTGCTCTTTGCCGGCTTCCGCTTGGTTCTCGTTCAGGACTGCCTTGCGGACAAGCTCGCGAGGGTTCGTTTTCCAGTCCTGCTGCTGGGCGAACAGGGGAAGCGCCAACAGGCAAAGCAGGAGCGACCCTGCGTAACTTCGAACTTTGTTACCTTTCATCACCATCAGTGTACGGTTTACCGAATATACCTTCTACTGAATCAGACGTTCACATTCTTACCAAAGTTGCACGAAAGCGTGACCTGAAGGTGCGAGAAAGAAAAAAACCAGCGTTTCCGCTGGCTTGGAGAAGGAGGATGTGAAGTTCGGGTCGAGATTTGTGCGGGGCCGGCCGGTAAGGCAGTCCCATTGTTTTAAGTCACGCCGACGAGCAAATCCGCTGTTCCCCTGGTTTTCGGGTCCACTCGTCGAAGCAACCAACCGACCGGCGCCGACGCTATCTGTAGAGCAAGAGAGCTGCCAAACTCGGCCCTAATTCTGAGTTTCGGTCAACGGCCAGAAACAGCAGTTTTTCGGTCGAAAGTGTTTACTTAACAGTAAACCTGACGGGAGCGTTAAATCCGGCAGTTCTCCTAATGGTCAACTGTGTCCATTTCGATTCCATCCCTGAGCAGAGGAATACCTGCTCCTTGGTTCATGAAAACGAAAGACATGGAGACGTTCGAATGGAAAAACGTATTTGCCCCTGCGATTGGGGTTGAGTATATTCGTGTAACCGCTACACGCTTGGTTACATGTGTAGCCGGGGCAAGCTCTCGTAAATGTGGAAGACGAACAAAGAAGAGGTCCCGGCGAAACCGTCGGCGCCAAATCCGACGTACACTGGTATTCCCGCCAAGGAGGTCCGTCCCGTGGATGTGACAAAACCGTTTGAAGCGCGCAGCGATATGGCCCACATCGGCAAGTCGGTGTTGGTCAAAGGTGAACTCTCGGGAAGCGAAGACCTTTACCTGGATGGCGAGGTCGAGGGCACCATCGAACTCCAGAGAAGTGCGTTGACGATAGGACCCAACGGGAAGATCCGCGCCCACGTGAATGCGCGCGAAGTGATCGTTCACGGCAAAGTGGATGGAAACCTCAGCGCAACCGATAAGGTAGAGCTGAAGCGTACAGCCATCCTGGTTGGGGATATCAAAACGCAACGCATCACGATTGAAGATGGCGCCTACTTCAAGGGGTCCATCGACATCCAGCGGGAAGCGAAGTCCGAACCCAAGAAGGAAACCCCTGCGGTTTCAACAGCGGTGGCCGCCCCGGCTAGTAGCGGCGTCACGCCTCAAGGTTCCTTCGCAGATAAGAAATAGCGCGCGACCATTTACAATCAATCCGTAAGCTGTCCTGGATAGGTTCGCCCTGCAAAGCTTATTCAAATTTTTCCGCAAAAGCGGCGATAAACCGGCTACGCCCGGCGAGGTCGGTCCTCGCACGCGCAGGCATTCCAGCGGATTCAAAGAGTTCATGAGGACCGTATCCGGGCGGGAGGAATTGTCGTTCCTCGATCTTGGTACTACCTCGGCGACGAACATCTCCATGCTCACCGAGCGCGGATCGAAGGTGTACACGGAAGACCTGCTTGGAGCAGCCTCCGATCCCGATCTCATGACGGCTGACGAATCAGGAACCAAGGTTCTCGACATTGATAAGTTCATGAAGGAGAACCTTCGCTTCCAGGGCCCAACGTTCGATGCCGTCTTCTTCTGGGACATCGCTGACTACCTTCCTGAGCCGCTAGTGAAACCGGTGATCGAGAAGATCTTTCTATCGATGAAGCCTGGTGGAATTCTTCTCGCGTTCTTTCATATGAAGGATGCGGGCACAGAAGTGCCGTACTCGAGATATCACGTGGCGGGGGAAGATGTACTGGAGCTGCAGCCGGTGATGGTGAAGAACGGTAGCGGCGGAGCCTCGCTGGTGAAGTTGCAGCGCGTGTTCAACAATCGGCACATCGAAAACCTTTTCCGTGACTATGCTTCCCTGAAATTCTTCCTCGCCCGCGACAACATCAGGGAAGTGCTGGTCGTACGCTAAATACCACGGGTGCGGTTTAGCGCCCACGTTCGCAGAAATTCCGAGCGAAAACTGAAGATAGCAAAGCGTCGCACGAGCTCTGGTGCGCGAACGAGTTTCCGCGCAAGTGCTGCGGTCGCAAAGATTTTTCCGAAGCGGCGCATGTATTCTCGTTCGTAGCTACCAGGTTCTGCAGCATGCTGAGCGGCCAGGGCTCCGCTGCGCAACGCGAGGGAGATGCCGTCGCCAACAAAGGGGTCGATGAAGCCGGCGGCATCGCCGGCGTTTACTACGCCGTCTGAAACCGGTATTGGCTTTTCGTGGATGAGCGGCGAGGTGGAGAGCGTGTTGAAATTCTGATTCCAGGCGCGGCTTCTTTGATAGAGCTCGGGATGAGCGGCGAAGACTTGCTCGAGTGTTGTGGCGACGTCGGAGCGGACCATCGCGCTGGCATTCAGTTCATTGGGGCCGATCGGTTGGACACCGCAGTAGCCGCCTTCGAAAAAATAGATGTCCGTGGAAGCGGGAGCGTGTTCGCCGGAGAAGTGCGCCTTCAAGCCAATCCAGCGAGGACTGGGGATGTTTGTAGCGCGACGCAGGTTCGACCAGCGACCGGCGGCGTTGATCGTGGATTTGGTTGGGATGGTTGAGCCTTGAATGGTGACGCTATTAGCGGCGATCGCGTCGACTACCGTACCTTCGCGACAATCAACTCCGCAGGCCTTGGCCTTCTCCCAAAGTGCGGCATCCAGATCGTGACGCGTGATGCTCCAACCGGGCGATGCAAGCTCAAACTCGACGCAGCGGCCATCGGAAAACATCTTTGCGCGAGTGATGGCCGGAGGTGTTCTGAGAAGCTGGTGATCGGTTCCCAACAGTTCAAGGAGCAGATCATGAGATTCCGCGGAGACAAATTCGCCGCACACCTTGTGACGCGGAAAGCGTCCGCGCTCGAACAGGATGGTCTTTAGCCCAGAGCGAGCGGCGGTGATTGCGGCCGCGGTTCCCGCTGGACCTCCGCCGACGATCGCGAGGTCGTAGTTCACTTCCATGCGATCGCTCCCATTCGACAGAGAAAGTGGTTGTGCACTTCGACGCGTGACGCCCCCGATTGCTTCAGCATGGAATGCATTTCGAAGGGCGTATAGGAGCGAAGGACAGACGCTACGGAGTCGTGTCGCGTAATGCGGCTGAAAAGCGGCAGGCCGGCGTAAATCAGTCCGAGATGCAGGTAGGAACGGCGGAGATCATTGATCAGCAAAGCCACTCGACTAATGCGTAAAGCGTCGTCCACAAACATCACTATCTGTTCGGGTTCCAGGTGGTGAGCGAAAAGGGAACAGATCACGACGTCGAAGGCTTGGTCGCGAAAAGGAAGTGAAACGGCGTCGCCAGCGACCTTCGC
>DASTGW010000401.1:0-7770 GCA_035718705.1 Terriglobales bacterium
TTCGATGTGCTGAAGGACCGGCTGTACACGTCGGCACCGAAGGCGAAGGGACGGCGGTCGGCGCAGACGGCGCTGTGGAAGATCGGCGAGGCGCTCTCGCGGTTGCTGGCGCCAGTGATGAGCTTTACCGCGGACGAGGTCTGGCAGTACATGCCAGCGGTGTCGGGTCGCGAGCCGAGTGTGCACATCGCGAAGTTCATGGCGGAGGCAGAGATCGCAGACGCTTCGGCTGACGAGAAACTGACTTCCGACTGGCAGGTTGTGTTGCAGTCGCGCGAAGAAGTCCTGAAGGCGCTGGAAGAGGCACGCAACAACAAGCAGATCGGCAGCGGGTTGGAAGCTAAGGTGACGCTCGAGGTGCCGCAAGCGATGTATCCGGTGCTGGAGCGGTACGCGAACCAGCTGAGGTTCGTGTACATCGTTTCCGGCGTCGAAGTGAAGAAGAGCGCCGACTCGAACGGAACCGGGACGCTGAAGGTTTCGGTAGAGAAGGCGGCCGGCCAGAAATGCGAGCGTTGCTGGAACTATTCGACGCATGTTGGTGAAGACAAAGACTATCCGACGGTTTGCGAGCGGTGCAGCGCGGCCCTGGATGAGATCGAGAAGGGATAAGCAGGCGCATGAGCGGTAGACATGCACGGGGGTTCCATCTGCTCGTCGCCTTGGGCGTGCTGGTGCTCGACCGCTTTTCGAAGTGGATTGTATCCAGCAGGCTGGGCCTGCATGACGGAATTACGGTGATCCCGGACTTCTTCCGGATTGTTCACGTAGAAAATCCGGGCGCTGCGTTTGGACTGTTCTCCGAATCGAGCTATGAGTGGAAGCTGGCGCTGCTCATTCTTTTCTCGCTGCTGGCACTGATTGTGGTGACGGTGCTGCTCTGGAAGAACAGTCATATTGTGAACGCGACGGGGACGGCGCTGTCGCTGATTCTGGGCGGCGCATTGGGGAATTTGTGGGATCGCGTAATCGCCGGACACGTAACGGACTTCCTGGAATTTCACGTAGGGACGTACTACTGGCCTTCGTTCAATGTGGCGGATAGCGCGATCGTGGTGGGGGCGTTGCTGCTGGTGGCGGACATCCTGTTCGCCAAGGCGCCCGAGCAAGAGGGCGCGCACTGAAGTCCCACATCTGCCAAAACACCGCAGACTATGCGGCATCATTTTTCCCATTTTTGCAAGATTCTACGAATTTAGTAGCGGCATCACTGCACAAAGGTGCGATGGACATTACGTTTTCGGCTGGTTTCTCTACGGAAGGTAATGCCCATGAAAAACTTCGTCGTCGTACTACTTTCATTACTACTGCTCTCTGGCGTGTGCCTCTCCCAGCAAGAGTATGTGAGCCGCTTTGATGCCTTCGGCGGCTATTCCTATTTCAGCTCTCCGAAGCTGAACCTGACGCAACGTGGGTTCAATGGTGAATTCGGAGTGAACGTGAAACGGTGGGTGGCCCTCGGCGTAGATTTCAGCGTCTTTGACGGACATTCGTCGCTTTTGCCAAAGTTCCTGAATCCCGCCGTGCAGGCGCAATTGGCGCCAGTCCTGTCGCATCTGCCGGCCGGAACTGTGATCTCGGTGCCTTACGATGCCAAGACGTACACGTTCAGTGCCGGTCCACAGATCAACTTCCGGCACTGGAAAACGGTGACGCCGTTCGTGCGTCCGGCGTTTGGACTGCTGCATGAAGACGTGCAGGCGAAGCCGAACACGGCCCTAACGACGATGCTGGTTGGCAATCTGATCGGCGCCAGCGGCAAGAAGAGCGATACCGTCCTGTTTTACGGGTTCAGTGGCGGATTCGACCTCAACCTATCACGCCATTTGGCAATCCGGGCGGCCACCGATTTCGTTCACACACACATGTTCGGACACCTTCTCGACGGTGGACGCAACAGTGTGCGCGTGTCGTTTGGTCCAGCGCTTCGCTGGGGCGGCGACGTAAAGTAGGCAAGCTCCAAGCTACGGAAGTTCGAGCCACGGCCGCTCAACAGGGCTGGCCGTGGCTGTAATCCAGCCATGCCGTAATCTTTTGCCCTCCCAAGCCGTCAAAACATACGGAACAAAGACTCAGAAAATGGGTTCATAATTGCCGTATGCGGACGACGATTTTCACTTGCTTCCTCCTGCTTAGCTCCCTCGCGTTTGCGCAAGACACTGACGCACCAAATCGCGCACGCGGCGAGGGCTTTCGAAACCTGGACCGCGTGATGGGAGCGGTCGTTTCCGTAGGCGCGGACAACATCGTTTTGAAACCTGAGAACGGCGAACAGGTGACGGTGAAGATTGGAAAGGATACGCGTATCCGTAAGAACCGCCAGGAGGCCAAACTGACGGACTTCAAGGCAGGCGATCACGTGATGGCCTTTGGCAAGTTCGGGTCGGACAAGACGACCTTGACCGCAGCCGGACTCATGGGCGGCGACATGCGTTTGTTCGGTCCGGGTGGAGCGCCGCCTTCCATCGAAGAGATGCAGAAGATGGGGCTGGGCACAAAGTTCATTGCCGGCGAAGTGAAAGAGATTAACGAAACGAAACTGACGATACTGCGGCCCGATGGGCAGACCCAGACGATCGAGGTAGATGAGAATACGTCGTTCCACACCGGCCGCGGCGGTGAGGCGGGTACGCTCGCGGACATCAAGGTAGGCGATCACGTCACTGGGCGCGGTGAGATGAAGAACGGCGTGTTCGTGCCGCAGAACCTGCGCATCGGCGGGCCGGAAGGGATGGGTGGCGGACGAGGACGCCAACATCCGGATGGTGCGCCCCAAGGACCGCCTCCGGCACAGGAACAACCCAAGTAACATGCGCGTTATCCATTTCTTTATTTTCGTGGGGGTGGTGTGTTCGGGCGTCCTGGCGCAGACTGCGCCGACTCAGGCGACGAGCGCGGCTCCGGCAAATTTCGAAGTACACGGAGTGATCAAGTCCGGGAATACACCGCTGCCCGGGGTTACGGTGACCGCTAGCAATACCCTGACCGGAAAAAAGATCATCACCTCCACCGACGCACAGGGGAACTTCGCATTCCAGACGCCTACACGCGGCCGATACGTGATCCGGACGGACTTTCCTGCTTTTGCGGCAGTGACGAAAGAGGTGGTGCTTAACCCGGCGACACCTTCGGCGAAGGTGGATTTGGAATTGGTGCTGCTGTCACGGGTCCCAAAAACAATCGAACAGGGTGATGCGACGCAACAGGCCTTTGCCGGGGTAATGAATGGCGGACGAGGCGGTCAGGCTTTGTCGCTAAGTTCGACTGGCGTTCAGGCGGAAGCTTCGGCAACAGCGGAATCTCCGATGGATGCGCCATCACTGGCAAACTCGGCAGATGCTGGAAATGGATCTGTAGCAGTTTCCGGCAATAACGGAACGACGCAGGACTTTGGGCGGGACATCGAAGACATCCGGGAACGCATTGAAGAGATGAGAGCGCGAGGGGAACTCGGCGGCCCAGGTGGGATGGGCGGCCCGGGCGGCGGCGACATGATCATGATTGGCGGCGGCCCGGGGGGTCCGGGAGGTTTTGGCGGACGTGGCGGCCGCGGCGGATTTGGACGATTCAATGTGAACCGTCCGCACGGGTCGGTGTACTACTCGTTTGGGAATTCAGCGCTCGATGCAGCTCCCTACTCTCTGAGTGGTGCTCCGGCGGACAAACCCGATTACTCATCGAACCGCTTTGGCGGAACGATCGGCGGGCCGTTGCCGAAATTCATCGACAAGAACCAAAAGACATTCATGTTCCTGAACTTTTCGGGAACGCGTGCAACCACACCGTACCAGGCGTTCTCGCACGTGCCGACGCAGTCGGAACGCGGCGGAGATTTTTCTCGATCATTTCTGCCAAACGGACAGCCAGTGCAGATCGTGGATCCGGCGACTGGTCTGCTTACGAACAAACTGAGCTCAGTCGATCCGACGTCGGCGGCATTGTTAAAATACATTCCTCTTCCTAACCAGCCCGGAGAACAGAACTTTCGCTTCACAGATTCAGCCGAGAACAACGGAACAAACATCGGTTTCCGGCTGATGCATTCATTCGGTTCTGCGGCGGCAAGTCCTGGTCCAAGGCATGGGCCGTTCGGTCGCAACAACGTAAACATTGGTTTGAATTACAACGACAACTCGAGCGACCAGTTCCGTCCGTTCCCCTCGGTACAAGGAAAAATCCACAACAACGGCCTGAATACCAACGCGGGCTATACGTTCAGCAAGGGAAAATGGACCAATAACCTGCGCGTAAACTTCAATCGAAATCGTGCGGACACACGGAACCTGTACTCGGGAGTGAACAATATTGAAGGCAAGCTGGGGATTTCCGGCGTGTCCCAGAACCCGTTGGATTGGGGACTGCCAGGGCTGTCGTTTTCTAACTTCTCGAGTTTAACCGACGTGAATCCGGTGGCGCGCAGCGATCGCACCTTCCAGGTGAGTGACAACATCATCTGGAGGCACGGGAAACACAACGTCCGTTTTGGAGCGGATTTCCGGCACATATGGACGGACCTGAGCAGCAACACGAATCCGCGTGGGACGTTCACGTTTACTGGTCTGGCGACTTCGCTGAATGGTCAGCAGAACACTGGGTACGACTTCGCCGACTTCCTGCTTGGGGTTCCACAGCAGACGTCAATTCAGTACAGCCCGAATAAGTATTCGTTCGCAGAGAACGGTTGGGACCTGTACCTCAATGACGATTGGCGCCTGGGTTCGAACGTGACCTTGAATTTCGGGTTGCGCTACGAGTACCTGAGTCCGTTCACCGAGGCGAATAATCAACTGGTGAATCTGGACGCAGCGCCCGGCTTCACGGCGGTGACGCCGGTGGAACCCGGACAGAGCGGCCCTTACAACGGCGTATTCCCTGCTTCGCTGGTGAAACCAGACCGCAACAACTGGGCGCCCCGCGTGGGCTTCGCATGGAAAGCATTCAACAAACTGGTGGTCCGCGGCGGGTACGGAATCAATTACAACCTTGGCCAGTATCGAAGCATTGTGCAGCAATTGGCGTTTCAGCCTCCGTTCTCGTTCACGCAGACGAACCTGCTTTCTTCGACCACCCCGCTGACGATTCAGGACGGGTTTCCAGCCGCGACCGCGGCGGTGACGAATAACTACGGCATCGATCCTAATTATCGGCTCGGATACGTGCAGATGTGGAACCTGAATGTGCAACGAGAGCTGCCCTGGAACTTGATGCTGAACGTGGGCTACACGGGCAGCAAAGGCTCGGCGCTCGATATTGTTCGCGCACCGAATCGCGGACCTGATGGGTTGCGCATTCCCGATGTGCAACCGTTCCTGTGGGAGTCGTCGCAGGGGAGTTCGATTCTTCACGCCGGAAACGTGCGGTTGCGTCGTCGCTTTACCAAAGGCATGGCGTTCGGCGCAACGTATACATTTTCGAAGTCGATTGACAATGCTTCTTCCATCGGGGGCGGAGCGACGGTGGTCGCACAAAACGATCTGGATCTGGCCGCTGAGCGCGGACTTTCAAGCTTCGATCAACGGCACAAACTTACCGGGGACTTCACCTTTGATATGCCTTTCGGTGAGGGTCGGCGCTGGATGAACCGCGCAAGCGCGCTGGAACATATTTTGGGGAGTTGGGAACTGAGCGGGTCATTCAATATTGCATCAGGACTCCCCTACACCGCGCGCGTACTAGGAAGCTTTGTCGACGTAGCGCGCGGAACCAATGGCACACTGCGCGCCGACTATACCGGTGCACCGATCTCAATCGGAGATCCGAGCGTGCTGGAGTGGTTTAACACGGCGGCGTTCCTGATTCCTGCTTCCGGACAGTTCGGTAATGCGGGGAGGAACACGATCATCGGGCCGACTTTGAAGACCATCAACATGGCGCTCTCGAAGAGCTTTCAGTTCAAAGACACGATGGGACTGGAAATTCGGGCGGAAGCGAACAACGTGTTCAACATGGCACAGTTCACATCGATCGATACGGTCGTGAATTCGCCAACGTTTGGACAGGTGGTTGGTGTAGGAGCGTCGCGCCGGATACAGATGTCGCTGAGGTACCGCTTCTAATGATGCGAACTTTCTATACCGGAATGCAACGAGTGATGTGCGTAGTGCTTTCGGCGGCGTTTTCGGTTGGGCCGTTACAGGGGCAGCAGGCTCCGCCAAAGTCATCAGCCTCGGATTACACCTTTCGAGTGAATTCGGACCTGGTGCTGGTGAACGTGGTGGTTCGCGACAAGGCCGGCAACCTGGTGCGCGATCTGAAGCGCGATGACTTCATCGTGCAGGAAGATGGAAAGACGCAGCAGATACAGTCGTTCGACATACAGAATCCGGATGTGGTGGCTGGCGCTCCCGCGCCGGAGCAGATGACGGTGCAGGGGGTCCCAGTCGTACCGAAACTTCTGGCACCCAAGAACGCAGCGTCCGAAATCGCGCGAGATCGCCGGTTGATCGTGCTCTTCTTCGACTTGAGCGCGATGGAACCGGAAGAAGTGGATCGGGCGGTGAAGTCGGCTGACACGTTCGTGGATAAGCAAATGTCGCCGGCGGACCTGGTGGCGGTCGTCACGCTTGGCGACTCGATGCAGGTGGCGCAGGACTTCACGAACGATCGCGACGCGCTTAAAAAGATCGTCGCTCGTATCGGTGGAACGGAAAGCCAGGGTTTTGAAGCAGGCTCGACGGGCGATTCGACATCCGGTGTGGATACGGGAGCACAGTTCACCGCGGATGACACCGAGTACAACTTGTTCAACTCCGATCGGCGTTTGCAGGCGATTGGATCGCTGGCGCAGTCGCTGGGGCGCTTCCAGCAGAAGAAGCAGGTCCTTTACTTCAGCGGTGGATTGCAGCGGACGGGCGTAGAGAACCAGTCTCAGTTGCGAGCCGCGATTAACGCTGCCGTGCGGGCGAACATGTCACTTTACGCGGTTGACAGCCGCGGGCTGGAAGCACTGCCTCCGGGCGGGAACGCGGGACAAGGAAGCTTGCGCGGCGTAGGTGCATATTCCGGCGCGGCGGTCCAAGGCGATCTGGACTCGAACTTCTCGTCGCAGGAGACGCTGGTCACGTTGTCGAATGACACCGGCGGTAAGGCGTTCCTTGATACGAATGATTTCTCTGGCGCATACAAGCGCGTGCAGGCGGACACAGCGTCCTACTACCTGCTTGGCTATCGCAGCTCGAACACGGCGATGGACGGGAAGTATCGCAAGATTACGGTGAAGCTGGCGCGCAAGGACCTGAAGGTCGAATACCGGGCAGGCTATTACGGTCCACGCGACTACGCGCATTTCACGAAGGAAGACAAAGAGCAACAACTGGAAGATGAGCTAGTGGCCGAGCTGCCGCGCACGGAAATTCCAGTTTATCTCGAAACAGCGTACTTCCGCATGCAGGATGATCGCTATTATGTGCCGGTCTCGATCGTAGTGCCGGCGTCGGCAATCCCCGTCCGTGGTAACACCGGCGATAAGACTACGGCAGTGCTGGACATCCTGGGCATGGTGCGTGAGGCAGGAACAAAGTTCCCCATCGGCAATGTGCGCGACACGGTGAAGGTCGGTGTGGAAGCGCAGAGCGGCAGCACACGGAGAAACGTTCAGTACTCCACCGGATTCAATCTTCCACCGGGACACTACCTGGTCAAGTTCGTTGTCCGCGACAACGTGGATGGCCGCATCGGAACCTTCGAGGCGAATCTTACGGTGCCGGATCTGCGGAAAGCTCCGCTTAAGATGAGTTCGGTGGTGTTGTCGTCGCAGCTGGGACCGGCCGG
>DASTGW010000402.1:0-5386 GCA_035718705.1 Terriglobales bacterium
GTTTCGCTACGCTCAACATGACCTCAGCAGGCGAGGCAAAATGCATAGATGTTTCGCTACGCTCAACATGACCTCACGGAGCGAACTAACTTAAGCGAACATGAATTCTTTGGTGCGCAGGTCTTTGATCTGGTCGCGGAGTTTGGCGGCTTTTTCGAATTCGAAGCGTTTGGCAGCTTCGCGCATGTCGGCTTCGAGTTTGGCGATGTAGGCGTCTAGTTCTTCCTGCGACTTGAAGTTCGGCACGTCGCCATCGGTCAGCACGTCAACGTAGTCGGCGTCGATGATGTGGGCCAGTGACATGTCGACCGGACGGATGATCGATTCGGGCGTGATGCCGTTCTGTTCGTTGTAAGCACGTTGGATGGCGCGACGGCGATCGGTTTCGTCCAGGGCTTTCTTCATTGAGTCGGTCATGCGATCGGCATAAAGAACGGCACGCCCGTTAATGTTGCGGGCGCAACGTCCGATCGTCTGGATGAGCGATCCGGCGGAGCGCAGGAAACCTTCCTTGTCAGCATCGAGCACGGCGACGAGCGAGACTTCGGGCAGGTCGAGTCCTTCACGGAGCAGGTTGATGCCGATGAGGACGTCGAATTCGCCCTTGCGCAGGTCGCGCAGGATCTTCACGCGCTCGAGCGTTTCGATCTCCGAATGCATGTAGCGGCAGCGCACGCCGACTTCGCTGTAGTACTCAGCCAAGTCTTCCGACATGCGCTTGGTGAGGGTGGTGACGAGAACGCGCTCGCCCTTCTCAACGCGATCGCGGATTTCGTGCAGCAGGTCGTCGATTTGGCCCTTTACCGGACGGATCTCGACTTCCGGATCGATCAAGCCGGTCGGCCGAATAATCTGCTCGACGACAACGCCAGCAGATTTCGTCAGCTCGTATGGACCCGGCGTCGCCGAGACATAGACAACCTGGTTGACGCGATGCTCGAACTCCTCAAACGTGAGCGGACGGTTGTCTAACGCCGAAGGTAAGCGGAATCCATACTCGATGAGCGTACTCTTGCGCGAGCGGTCGCCGTGCCACATGCCGTGAAGCTGAGGCACGGTCTGATGCGACTCGTCGATGAAGAGCAGGTAGTCGCGCGGGACATAATCGAGAAGCGTTGGTGGCGGTTCGCCGGGGAGGCGTCCGGTGAAGTGGCGCGAATAGTTCTCGATGCCGTGGCAATAGCCCATGGACTTGATCATCTCGAGATCGAAGCGCGTGCGCTGGTGAACACGTTGCGACTCGACGAGGCGACCCTGGCCCTGAAGCTCGTTCTCCCACCACTCGAGTTCCTTGAGTATGGAATCGACGGCAGTGGTTTTCGTCTCGGGCTTCATGACGAAGTGTGATTTCGGATAGATAGGCAGGCGCTGGTAGCGCTGTTTCACGGTGCCGAAGAGTGGATCGATCTGCGCGAGCGATTCGATCTGGTCTCCCCAGAGTTCGATGCGGAAGGCCATGTCGTCATAAGAGGGAAAAACTTCGATGACATCACCACGAACCCGGAAGGTGCCACGGCGGAGTTCGCCGTCGCTGCGCTCGTAGAGGATTTCGACCAGCTTGCGGAGGATGTCTTCGCGCTTGATCTTCTGTCCCTTCTCGAGGAAGAGCAGCATGCCGTAATAGGCTTCGGGCGACCCGAGGCCGTAGATGCAGGAAACGGAGGCGATGATGATGGTGTCGCGACGCTCGAAAAGCGACTTGGTAGCCGAGAGACGAAGCTTGTCGAGCTCGTCGTTGATGGTGGCTTCCTTCTCGATGTAAACGTCGCCGGCGGGAATGTAGGCCTCGGGCTGGTAGTAGTCGTAGTAGGAGACGAAGTACTCGACGGCGTTGTTGGGGAAGAAGTGCTTGAACTCGTGATAGAGCTGCGCGGCCAGCGTTTTGTTGTGCGCCATGATGAGCGCGGGTCGATTCATCTGCTCGATGATCTTCGCCATGGTGAAAGTTTTGCCGGAGCCAGTGACGCCGAGGAGAACCTGGTGCTTTTCTCCTTCACCCAGACCGGTGGTGAGCTGGTGGATGGCAGTGGCCTGGTCGCCGCGCGGGGAATAGTCGGATTGAAGCTTGAAGTCCATAAAAAGTAGCCAGTACCCAGTTACCAGTACCCAGTAAAAGCATTGCCGCGTGCAATTAACTCGACGGGAAAGTCCACTTAGAGACTCAAAACCGCGCCCCGAAATTCTTCTTCCGGAGCCTCACAGGAGCGAATTTCGGCGGGTGGGTATCTCTTGATTATACCGCGAGAGAGAAGATGATGTTTCGGGGCTAATGCTTCGAGTAACCGGTGAGTCCGGCGGCGTGAGCGCGCTTGTCTAAACGGGTGAGGCGCTTTTCTTGCGTCTTGGTGATGAGCGGAGTGTGGGCGACGTTGCAGAGATGTTCGGCGATGAACCAGACGGGCTTGTCGGTGGTCATCCAGTGGAGGCGGTCGAAGCGCGAGAGATCGACGGGGCGCGAGAACGCGCGAAGCGTGCGTTCGCCGAGCAGGTTGTAATAGTTGTCGAAGTAGCTCATGGCGAGTTCGCGGAGGGAACGATAGACGGGTTCGCGAAAACGGAGTCCCGCGAAATTGGATTTGGCGATCGACCCCCAGTGATTGTCGTACTGGTAGATGGCGAGTACGTGGTCAGTGTCGCGGACGGCCTCGAGATCCCAGAGCAGCGGCTTGAATCCGTTGACGCGAAGAGCGGCGGCGGCGAAGATCGCCCCTTCCAGACAATGTGCCGTGTTCTCGCGCAATACAACGCGAGGCGACCAGGCGCTGTTCGCATGGTGGTAGGGCATGTCCTCGAGGAAGCGCTGGATGAGGTAGGGCGTTTTCAGCGCGCGCAGGCGGCGGAGTTCTGATGGGGTGAAGCCGAAGTTCTGCATTAACGAATTCAGTTAACCACAAAGGACACGATGATCACGAAGGGATATTTAGAAAAACCTTGGTGAACCATGGTGCCCATTGTGGTTGGCTATTCGGTCCAGCGAGGCTCGCCGACTTTGGCGAAGAGTTCGCCGAGTTCGTCGGGGCGGTCGAGAAGAATGTCTGGTGGGACTTTCTCGAGGGTAGCGGGGGAGAGACCGTATTTCAGACCGACGCTGAACATGCCAGCGTTCTGGGCGGTGAGGACGTCATTGGCGGAGTCGCCGATCATGACGGCCTGCTCGGGTTTTACTTGAGCTTCCTTGAGGAGTTCGCAAGCGCCTTGTGGATCAGGCTTTTTGGTGGGGAAGCTGTTGCCGCCGTAGGTCTGGAAGAAGAACTCGGAGAGACCGAGAGCTTCGCAGATGGCTCGCGAAGGGTTCACCGGTTTGTTGCTGAGGACGGCCATCTTGATGTCGCCGTTACGGGCAGCGCGGATGTCGTTGAGCGACTCGCGAATGCCTTCGTAGACGTAGGTGTTGTCGAGTTTGTGCTCGCGGTAATAGGCGAGGAAGAAGACGAGGGCTTCGGCGACAAACTTTTCGTCGTCGGGATCGCCGAGAGCGCGGCGAACGAGCATGGGGGCGCCGTCGCCGATGTAGGTAGCGATGAGGTCACAGGGGAGTTCGGGGCGGCCGTAGTTGCGGAGCATGGCATTGACGGAATTGGTCAGGTCCTGGCGCGAGTCGATGAGGGTGCCGTCGAGGTCGAAGATGAGGAGGCGGATCTGGGCGGTCGGGATGGGCCGGTTAACTTTGATCATTCCTGTTCATTCTAAAGCGGTAAGAAGGTAACCGACGACCATGTGACCGAGATCACGATCTGGTGTGCGTATTTCCGGGCAGCCCATTTACAATAAGGCGAAGCACGGATTTACCCCCAGCCTCATCTAATTTGTAGAGGGAATTGATGGCCACAAAGACCGTTGAGCCAAAGCCTGCAAAGACAGAGCGGACGGCCAAGACGTACGAAGGACTGACCTCGGAACAGCTCATCGAGATGTACCGGGTGATGTACCTGTCCCGCAAGATCGACGATCGCGAGATCCTGCTGAAGCGTCAGCAGAAGATTTTCTTCCAGATTTCAGGCGCCGGACACGAGGCGCTGCTGGTCGCAGCGGCCATGAATTTGAAGGCCGGCTATGACTGGTTCTATCCCTATTATCGCGACCGCAGTCTTTGCCTGATGTTGGGCGTAACGCCAACGGAGATGCTGCTGCAGGCGGTGGGCGCCGAGGCGGACCCGGCGAGCGGTGGCCGCCAGATGCCGTCGCACTGGGGACATAAGGCGTTCAACATCGTGACGCAGTCATCGCCGACGGGATCGCAGTTTCTGCAGGCGGTTGGTTGCGCGGAGGCGGGGCGGTACTTCCAGCGGCATCCGAATGCGGCGAAAAAGGCGAGCGGAGACTACCGTCAGTTTAAGGACGTGCAGTTCCAAGGCGACGAAGTGACGTACGTCTCGACGGGCGATGGCGCGACAAGTGAAGGCGAGTTCTGGGAAGCAATGAACTCGGCTTCGAACCTGAAGCTGCCGATGCTGTTTGTCTGCGAAGACAATGAGTACGCGATTTCGGTGCCGGTGGAAGTGCAGACGGCGGGCGGCAATATTTCGAAGCTGGTGGCAGGGTTCCCGAACTTCTATTTTGCCGAGGTGGATGGCTGCGATCCGATCGCAAGCTATGCGGCGATGAAGAAGGCCGTCGAGCATATTCGCTCCGGCAAAGGGCCGGCGTTCGTACACGGGCACGTGATTCGTCCGTATTCGCATTCGTTGTCGGATGACGAAAAACTGTATCGTCCGGACGACGAGCGCAGCCTGCACATCAAGAATGATCCGATCACGCGATTCCAGTTGTTCCTGATCCGCGAAGGCGTGATCGACGAAGAAGGAATTGGTCGGCTGGAGAAGGAAGTGGACGAGCAGGTGCAGGCTGCCAGCGACACCGCGCTCGAAGCGGCTTTTCCGGCGAAGGATTCGTATAAGAACTTCGTTTACTCGCCGGACTTGGATCCGACTTCGGGACAGTTTGAAACGACTCCGAACTTTGATTCGCCGGAGCCAGGCAAGACGGCCGGCGAAAAGACGATGGCCGACCTCATCAATGCCTGTCTGCGTGATGAGATGAAGCGCGATGAGCGCATCGTGATCTTCGGCGAAGACGTTGCAGACTGTTCACGTGAAGAGTACCTGGCCAGCAAAAGAGTTAAAGGCAAGGGCGGCGTCTTCAAACTGACCGGCGGCCTGCAGTGCGACTTTGGCGGCGATCGCGTATTCAACTCGCCGTTGGCAGAAGCGAATATTGTCGGGCGTGCAGTTGGCATGGGGACGCGCGGCATGAAGCCGGTGGCGGAGATACAGTTCTTCGATTACATCTGGCCGGCAATGCAGCAACTGCGCAACGAGATGCCGCTGATCCGGTGGCGGTCGAATAATGCGTTCTCGTGTCCGATGGTGCTTAGGGTTGCGATCGG
>DASTGW010000403.1:0-7491 GCA_035718705.1 Terriglobales bacterium
TCTCTTTTCCCAGCACCTCGAGCGTCTCGAACAGCGGAGGCGCATTCTTCTTTCCGCAAACCGCCACGCGAATGGGCTGGAACATCTGCCCGGCTTTTAATGCCAATTCTTGCGCCGCCGCCCGCAATGACTGATCGAGCGGATCGTGCTTGAACTCCACATTCGGCAGCACCTCACGCGCTTTCTCCAGCGACTTCCGCGCCATCGCCAGATCGCCCTTCTGCGGGATCAATTCATTCACGTCGTAATCCGGCAACTGATCGACAAAGAAGAAGTCACCAACCGTGAGCACTTCTTTCAGCAGGCGAATTCGCTCGCGCACCAGCGGCGTGATCTTCGCCATCTTTTCCGGCGAGACATCGAATCCCGCCTCACGCACTACGCCCAGCAGCTTCGCACTCAACTCCTCCATGGGGAGCGCCCGCAGATGCTCGCCGTTCAACCACACCGCCTTCGGATCAAAGGCTTCTTCCAGCGTCGCTGCCGGCTCCTTGAAGTTGATCACCGCATTCGCCCGATTGATGCCTTCCAGCGTGAACAGCTCTTTCAACTCTGTGATCGACATGAACTCTTTGTCGTTTTTCGGTGACCATCCCAACAGGCACAAAAAGTTAATGAACGCTTCCGGCAGAAATCCTGCGTCGCGATATGTGGTCACACTCACCACCGGACCGTGCTTCCGCTTCGAGAGCTTGGCTCCGTCCGGCGCCACCAGCAGCGGCAAATGCGCAAAGGTTGGCACCTCCGCACCCAGTGCTTCGAAGATGAGAACGTGTTTATAGGTATTCGAAAGATGGTCTTGTCCACGGATGATGTGACTGATCTTCATGTCCGCATCATCCGCGCATGACGACAGGTGATACGTCGGCATGTTGTCCGAGCGCAGCAATGCGAAGTCCTCGATGTCAGCCGACAGCTTCGAGTTCTCGCCGTACACGGCATCCTTGAACGAAACCGTGCGATCGATGTTCCGAGGAACCTTGAAGCGCAGAGCAAACGGCTCTCCCGTCGCGGCCCGTCGATCGCTTTCCTCGCGAGACATGTTCCGCATATCGGCGTTGAACAACCACGTTCCCTGTGCCGCGCCGGACTTCTCCGTATCGCCTTCGCGTGCCGGCGTGAAGTCGCGATACGCCATGCCTTTCTGGAAAATTGCATCCGCCGCAGCGCGGTGAAGATCAAGCCTTTCGGATTGCTTGTACTCCTCATCCCAAGTGAGGCCGAGCCACTTCAGGCCTTCGAAGATGGAATCGACAGACTGCTGTGTGTTGCGCTCGACATCGGTATCGTCGAGCCGGAAGATCATCGTGGCGCCCACGCGGCGCGCAAAAAGCCAGTTGAAGATGAATGTCCGCGCGCTGCCGACATGCAGAAACCCTGTCGGACTCGGCGCAAATCGTACTCGCAAGCTCATCCGTCGAGTATAGCAACCGTGTAGGGCGAGCAATCGTGCTCGCCACGTCGTTCCTTAAGACTCTAAAGAGCAAAAAGCGCGGACCTCAGTCCGCGCTTCGCCAACGGAGCAAGCTATCGTTAGCGCCTCCGTCTCCCCCAAACTCCAGCCAGCCCGCTCAGCAACAGCACAATCGACGCCGGTTCCGGCACGGTTTCACCATTCAATGAAAAAGCACCGTTGAAGGTTGGCGCAGATCCCCCGATTGGCGGAGGACCCACGATATCCGTTCCCACGCGCAACCAATCCGGATCCAGCGCCGCATCTCGCGTCCACATCTGCAGGTCAGGACTGAAAGGCGTTGTACCTGGTCCCGCGAGCGGCCGCTGCCCCGATAGCCAGTAGAACTCCCCGCCTGTCACCTGCACCTGCGGCACGAAGAAGTAATGGTTCGCGGGAAGATCGAATGGCGTCGTGAAGGTGACCGTGAACAGCACCTCTTGTCCCGTGAGCGGACCATTGCCAGCCGTTCCTACATGAACCCCTCCCGGTTGCACTGAGTTCGCCACCGAAAAACTCGAATTCACCGTGGCTGTGGTGAACGTCAATCCCGCAACCCCGCTGTCCTTGGAAGCAAACGCCACATCCGATGGCGAATTGTTCCGCGTCGGCACATTCGGCGTTCTCACCGTATTCGAGTCGAGCGGAAACACCCGGTAGATTTCGACATTCACATCCCCAATCATCGGCGCCGCTCCTGTCAACAGCCCATAGAAAGTCGCGGAAGTGATATGTGTCTGAGCCGTGGTCACAAAGTCGTCTGCCGCTTCGATTTCGAAGTTCCCTCCAGCTCCCGGCCTGGAGGCGACTGCCATCTGGCCATTCGGAGCGCCGGTGCTGAAACTGTATGTGTCCGCCCATAACGGCAAACACGCCGCGACGAAAAGCAGCAGTAAAAGGCGTTTCATATCGACCTCATGTCTTTGTCTGGTTGAATGCGAGCCCGTCCCGCGAGGCGTCCCCACACCTCAAGGTTGAGGGTGTGCAGCTTCAATGCCAAATCGTGCGGCTAGGGTTTTGAGGGACTTAGAAAAGTCGAAGGTGAAACATCCTGCAGCTAAATCGCAAAAGAATTGCGAGAAGTGCAGTCTTCAGAGGTCATTAAACTGGCTACTGGCTACTTATGTATGTGCGGACTCTGTGCCGGATTGCGCCGCACACTCTTCGGCGCAGGTTTCCCCACGCTCACATTGAACTCCACAGGCACCGTCGCCGGCGGATAGCAGGCACGGTTATCGCATGCTTGGTACTTCAGCGCGCCTCGCACGCGAAAGCGTCCGCGGGGAGCCTCTTTGGTCGCGATCACCAGCGCCTTCACTGCAAACTCGCCTGAGTACACCGCCAGCTTCTCGCCTGGAGAGAACGAGAAGGAATATTCCTTGCCCGCCGGATATTCAACCTTGCCAATCGAGATGTCGTTGGGAACTTCGAACTTCACTGCCGTCGGAATCAGCAGCTCCGAACTCGGTTTGTTGGAATTGATGTGGAATCCCGGCATCACCCGGAAGGTCATCCGTACTGGCGCTGAGCTGCCAGGCCGAACTTGCACCGTCGAAACCGGGGCAACGGTGACGCGCTGAACTTTCGCCAGCGGCAGCGTGTCCTGTGCCGATAACACGCCGCTGAAACTGAGTGCTAAAACAACTGCGAACACCGGTCTCATTAATGCGCCACCGCGGTTGCGGCTGGAAAGTGCTGATTCGACGATGCCCGTTCACTGCTGTTCGAGGGTTTCGCCAGCGCCTCCTTAATGCCGTCTTCGATCTCGCTGTGGCTCACCAATCCCACTACCTTCTTCACAATTTTCCCATCCCGTCCGATGTAGAACGTCACCGGCAGGCCTTCCACTCCGCCATACAGTTCGGCTACCGATTCATTTCCCACCAATACGGGATAGTCGATCTTCATCTCCTGCTCAAACTTCGGAACATCTTTTTTAGGATCATCGTCCATTGACACGCCTACAATCACCAGGCCCTGCGACCCATACTGCTGCTGCAACTCAGTGAACCAAGGAATCTCCACCTTGCATGGACCACACCAGGTGGCCCAGAAGTTCAGCAGAACTGCTTTTCCACGCAGGTCAGAGAGCTTCACCGGCTTGCCATCAATCGTTGGCAACGTGAAGTCAGGTGCTGGCGCGCCCTTGACCTGCCCATTCAGTGTCGGTCCAGACGCCTGTTCGCGCTTCAAGCGGCGAGCCGCCACGAGCATGCCGAAAACTACGATGATCACTACAATCAGAACAAAGATATTTCGATTCACTCAAACCTCTTACAGCGAGAAACGATTCAGGAACGAAAAGTATCCTGAGAGGATAGTTAACTTGCGCGTCAAAACCAGTAACCCAATT
The DNA here is from genome assembly GCA_035718705.1 of Terriglobales bacterium. Classification (GTDB taxonomy): domain Bacteria; phylum Acidobacteriota; class Terriglobia; order Terriglobales; family Acidobacteriaceae; genus DATMXP01. The sequence continues at coordinate 3,807 of DASTGW010000403.1, forward strand.
GCGATCAGCAACACGCCGCTTACTACTTCGACCGTGTGCAGATGCCGCCGGAATTTTGTGTAAAACGCCAGGAAGCGATCGATGCCCAGCGACGTCAGTAAAAATGGTACCGCTAATCCAGCTGAGTAGATGGCCAGCAGCAGCACTCCTTTCATCACTGTGCCCTCAGAAGCCGCCGCAAATAATATCGTCGACAGGATCGGCCCAATGCAGGGCGTCCATCCGAACGCGAAGGCGAAACCGACAGCAAACGACCCAAACGCCGAACTGCTGCCCTGCACGTTGTGCATGCGTTTGTCGGCGTAGAGGTACTTAATCTTTAAGATGCCGGTCAGGTGCAGCCCGAACACGATGATGACGATGCCCGCCAGGTACTGAAACTCGCGTTTGTACTCGGCCATGAATTGGCCAACGCTCGTCGCTGCCGCGCCTAGCGCAATAAAGACGATGCTGAACCCGAGGATGAACATCAGCGAGTTCAACATCACCCGGCCGATCAGCCTCTGTTCTTTGTTGTCCAGTGCGGCCGCACTCGTGCCGGAAATCAGCGACACGTAACCCGGTACCAGTGGCAAAACACACGGCGACAGGAACGAGATGATTCCCGCCAAAAACGCAGCAATGGGAAGAGGTGCTCCGGACATTCGACCTTATTCTGGCAACCAGATCTGGATGCCACTACCTTACCTTAGAAATGATGCCGCAACACGGAAACTGTTACAAATTCCGCAAAACTGGACTGGGATGACGGGTTTTGCCACGGTGAGGATCGATTTGCGACTTTGCGATCTTCGCGAGGAACTCAAACGATCGTGACTATAACCACGGAGTGGCCCATTGCACGTTGATTTTAACTTGGGTTTTGCCAACGGCCATCGACTGAGGACTAACGACCGCTTTTGGACCCTCCACGGGAGCCCTCGTCAGGGTCCCGTGGCGGTGTCGCGACACGGCCACAAGGTTTCAACCAGCCTCCCCCCGCAAACCGCAACCCGTTCACGACGTGCACCCCCATGCCGCCGTACTAGTCACAGCCAACGTTGAAGCGATCTTCCCCTTGCACCACCGCGAGTTTAGCTTCTCACATTATTCCAGCAAGTAACTTCCGTCATCGCGTGTCGCAAGAAAACATTCTGTGGAATTTCTCTCTCGGAAAATGCAAGAAATTTCATCTGTTGTTCATTTGTTTGTCATTCCGAGGAGCGCAGCTGCGAGGAATCCCTACTTTACGGACTGGCTTCCCGCCAGCATCCGCTTCACTTCTTCCAAATTCTCCCGTGCATCCCGATTCTCCGGATTCAGTGCTAGCGCCTTTTCCAGATGTTCGGTCGCTTCCTTTAACTTGCCCGCTTGCGCCAGCGCCGCGCCGTAGTTCGCTTGTACATTGGCGTCTTGCGGAGATAGCTTTTCCGCTGCGGAGAACTGTTCCAACGCCGCGGACAACCGCCCCGACCCGATCTCTGCCAATCCCAGGTTGTAGTGTGCATCGAAATAATCCGGACGCACCTGCAGCGCCTGCTCGAAGTAGGGAACCGCGGCCTGCGTGTCTCCCTTCGCCATCAGCGCCGCACCCAGCGAATTGTTCGCCACCGCATGCTCCGGGCGAATCTTCACCGCCTCTTCGTAGTGTCTGATCGCCTCGCGCGTACGACCTTCCGACATCATCATCGCGGCCAGGTTGTAGTGCGCTTCAAAGTCCGCCGGATCATTTTCCAAAGTGCGCCGCGCCAGCGCTTCCATCAATACTGCGCGCGAATCAACGCCGTTCGTCTCCGCCTGAACCGGCAACACCTGCAACCACAGGTGCGCCATCTCGTCGCTCGCGCGATTTCCCGACTTCACTCGCACCGGAGGCTGACTCGGATTATTAACGTTGTCGATCGAGTTGTCGTACACGTACCGCATCTCGATCCTCGTCCCCTTCGGCAACCGCACCGGCTTTTCGTACCGGAACACCCCTTGCCACTTCAGGTCCCAATGCGGGATATGGATCAGCGTTTTTTTCACTCCATCCGGCAAAATCGCTGTCGCCAACAGGTCGCGCCCGAGGTAGTGCGCATGCGGATAAATCGCCAGCACGTCCACATCGATCGGCAGAGTTAGATCCGTCGTCACAACGAAGTTCGCTTCGCCCGCTGGAATATCCAGCGCCTTGTCGTTCTGCAACTGCAGCAGCATCGGATGCAGCGTCGCCGGCTTATCCGTGAAGTACAGCCCCACGCTCGACTGCACTTGCTCTTCTTTCCCCGACGGCTGCAGATGCAAATTCAGCAGCAGGTTGTTCCCCGGATCAAGCCGCATCGCCATTCCGTCCGGCTCGTTGTAGGGCACCGATCCCGGCTTCCAGAAAAGAAAATGACTGTCTGGATCAAACGCCTCCGACTCCAGGCTGATCTCCATGCCACCGAACCCCGCACCTGGATCCTTCTCCATCAGGCGTGCCGATCCCGTGCGGTCCACCAGCATGTTCGCGTGATGTACCAATCGCTTCTCGCCCGGATGAATATCCACGGCCCGCAGCCATCGTGTTTCCGCAATTGGAACGGGCAACACGAAGTTCCAATACTGATCGCTGCCGCTCGCCGGAAGCGTATACGGCTTCTCTGCCTTCACCACCAGGTCAGGCCGACCCAGCAACCATCCTTCCTCAAACTTTGGCGCTCTTGGCAGATCGGAAGTTTTACCTTCAGGCGCTCCCTGCTCATACCACTTCTGAATCGTTGCAATCTGCTCTGGAGTCAATCGACGTTCATCCACGAACTTCAACGGCTGCGCTTCCGCCAGCCACGGAGGCATGAACCTCGACCGCGTCACGCTCGCAATCTGCCTCGCATGACTCTTCACCTGCTCGTAGTTCATTAACGGAAACGGTCCAGCCCCACCCTCGTGATGACATACCGCGCAGTTATTAAAGATGATGGGCGCTATTTCGCGTGCGTATGTAGGGGCGGTGGGTTGTGTGGCGCGGACACTCTTGTCCGCGCGATTCTGAGCCGACGCTAGCCCAACCGCCGCCAGCAGCAACGCAGCCGCAATCAGCCGACTCCTCATCGCAAATCCGAGATGTAGCATCCCACGGCCTTCGTCTCCGCCTGCGCGACCGCACGCCCAGCTATCGCCGCCTGCACCGCGTCTTCCAACTCATGTGTCGTCGCCTTCGCCTTCGCGCGCCCGAACCCAACATACCAGTCGTCGATTCGACCGTGATACACCAGCGCACCCTTCTGATCGAAGACGGCCGCCTCCGGCGTGATCTGCGCCTTGGCTTTCTTCACCAGGGCCTGCTCCGGATCGCGTAGCGTCCTCAAGTTGTATTCATAATCCTTCGCATCTTTGACAATTACATCCGCACTATCACTTCTGCTCGGATACACCAGCCAGAACTCCGCCTTGCCGGCATACTTCTCTCCGATTCTCCTGATCTCCGGCGCATACCGGTGCGAGATCGGACAGTCAGTTCTCACGAAGATCAGTACCACCGGCTTGCCTTTCCCCTGGGCGATCGGATCCACTACGCGACCACTCTGATCAATACCCTGTCCCCACAAACCAGCCGGTAAGCACACTAAAGCCAATATCCAGCGGAACAATCCGCTCGACCAAGGCCTTCTCGTCGCATGAGCTATATGCCGCAACACAGCCGCCCCTGAGTAAGAGAATGTGCGAATTCTATTCCGTTTTTGCT
>DASTGW010000404.1:0-2972 GCA_035718705.1 Terriglobales bacterium
ACATCATTGTCTCCGACGCAGTGAAGCAACTCGGATTGAAGCTGCCGGACGATCCGAAAGAGCTCGACAAGAAAATCGAAGCCGGCCTAAAGCGTTTGTACGACTTCCAGCACGAAGACGGCGGCTGGGGATGGTGGCAGACGGACGATAGCCACGTGTTCATGTCGTCTTATGTGCTTGCCGGGTTGAGCCAGGCGAAGCAGCTTGGGTATGACGTGAAGCCCGAGTCGATCAGCAAAGGCCAGCAGTGGGTGAAGGCGACGTTTGATCGCGATAAAAAGATTGTCCCCGACCTGCGCGCCTATATGGCCTATTCGCTGGTCCTGAGTGGCATAGCCGACAAGGCGGTAGTCGATTCCGTCTGGGACCAACGAAAAGATCTTTCGCCCTATGGCGCCGCCATGCTTGGACTTTCGCTGGATCTGCTGCATGATTCGCGCACCGCAGAGCTAGCTTCGCAGGTCGAGAAGGGCGCGATCGTGGAAGGTGAGCAGGCGCACTGGACGCTCCAGCGGGATCCAATGCTCGACTTTGAGACAGATGCCAGCCCGGAGGCGACAGCGTTCGTGGCGAAATTCCTGGCGCGGGTGCGTCCGGAGAGCGGACTGTTGCCAAAGGCGAGCTACTGGCTGGTGACACATCGTAACGAGGGCTACTGGTGGGATTCGACCAAACAAACTGCGTTTGTCGTCTACGGTCTCACGGACTTCCTGAAGCAAAGTGGCGAACTCAAGCCTAACTTCGTCGTTGACGTGATGCTCGATAAAACGACAGTGCTGTCCGAGAAGTACACGGATGCAAACGTCACGTCACAACGGGCGAGCATGCGCATACCGGCCGGGAAGCTTGCGCAGGCGAACAACATCACCATCCAGAAGCGTGGGGCAGGACGCCTTTATTGGTCGTTGCGCGGGGAGTACTACTCAGACGAGAAGAAACTCACCAACGTCGGCAGCTTCAATCTCACGCTCGCACGCGAGTACTTCAAACTTTCGCCGGTACGCGATAGAGGCGCCATAAAGTACAAACTCGATTTGCTTAACGGACCAGTGCAGGTGGGCGATACGCTTGCCGTGCGGCTCACTGTCACAGGGTCAGAATGGAAATACCTCATGGTGGAAGACCCAATTCCCGCCGGCACTGAATTTATCGAGAAGGACAATCTTTACGATCTGACAGAAAAGCCGAACTGGTGGAATTCCTGGTACACGCGGCGTGAATTTCATGACGACCGCGCCACGTTCTTCCAGACGTACTTCAGCCGGGGCGCGATGGAGTATGTGTACTTGTTGAAGGTGGTGAACCCGGGCGTGTACCGAGTTTCGCCGGCCAAAGTGGAACCGATGTATCAGCCGAATTACTTCGCGACCAGCGATCCGCTGACGCTGGAGGTGAAATGAATTCCCGCATGCAAGGTTTCGAACGCGAGTCGTTGATGACGGTCCTTCACAGCAAACGCGTGTGGCTGATTCACGTGATCGCCAATGCCGGGCTGATGGTGTCATTCTTCTACTGGACACGCATCCCCGACGAGCACGGTTGGCAGTTCGTGTTCACCGTTCTCGCTGGGGTGTTGATTGCTTTTTTTACGTTGTGGCTGCACTGCGCGACTCTTGACTTCTTCGCCAGACGCGACTCATTTACGGCAGCGCTCAAGCGCACCATCTCGCGTGTCCCCTGGTTCTTGCTGTGGACGGCTATCTTTGGCGTTGCGCTCTGGTTCATCGGCAAAGGCTGGACCTACGATGCGCAAACAGGCGGTTGGCTGCGGCATCTGCTGCCGAGCTTCCTGCGGAAGAGCATCAGTCCGCGCACTATGATGTCGTTCAGTTCTGCCGTGATCTGGTTTGGGTTCTACTTCCTATGGCCGATCGTCGCTTTGCCCATGGGTGCTCAGGTAGCTCTCCATGGATTGCGCGGATTCTACTCGGCAGCAGCGTTTCGCACACTGCGCAGCCTGCGCTTCTGGATTATGTATGCGATCTGTTTTCTGACCGGTGCGTACATTCCCTTTAGGCTCGCGTGGATGACACCGACAAAGCCTTCTCCTCTCAGCACCCAGGAACTGAGTATGGCCGTTCGACTTGGATGCGCATACCTGCTGCTCGTGACTGCATGGCTGGTGCTGTGCGCGGCGATAATGCGCGCGAGTGGAGGCGAGAAAGCAGAAGGGATTGCCGAGAACGAACCTGAGCCGGTCGGTTCCGCAACAGCCTAAATCGAATAGGTGTCGTTTGCGCTTTATCGGTAGTCCGCTGGCACGCCGCTCTTCACCCACTGCATGACGGCCCGCCTGCCATACCTCTGCACGGCATCGGCCACCGCCGACGAGCATTCCCGATAGGCAGTTCGCATCTCAGCTTCGCTTCGGAAGGAATGCATTCGGCTTTCGAGCGGACCAACGTCAACCTTTGCAGCCTTCACCATATCGGGATTCGCCACATAAATTGCCAATCCCTCTCGCAGCCAGAGTGGCGTATCGGGCCGCGCCTGCGATTCGATGATCATGTGCAGGAACTCGTGTCGCAACGTTGACTCCAATGTCCCCGCGCGCTGCAACGTCGCGATTGGTTGGAGGCGAATCGTATTTCCTCGTGCGCTGGCAGCCACCCATCCAGGTTCGCCAGTGGCGTCACGATAGATCGCGACGGTAGGGTAGACCTTCACCTGCGGACGCCCGTCCAGGGCCCACCCTGTGCGATCCGACGCGAAGTGAAACGCACGGTCAGCGACAGCCAGCAGCGTCGTCGCATCATTCTTATTTGTCGTCACAAGGTCGATTGACTCGCCTGGCAGACGTTCCCAACCAAGTCCTGCTGAGGTTAACCCGAGCGCAGTTCCCGGATAGTAGTAGGCCAGGATCTCGCGATATGACTTGTGCCGCTGGCCCATGTCGTCGGCACCTGTCTGGCACAGTCCAACACCGTGACCTTGGCCTCGTCCGCGAAAGGCGATGCGGTCTCCGCGGTCTT
>DASTGW010000405.1:0-12362 GCA_035718705.1 Terriglobales bacterium
GATTTCCCCTGACGGCCGTTACATTGTTTACGTCCTCAAAAACGGAGAGCTTCAGAGTCTGTGGGTAAGGCAAGTTGCGACACGAAGCGACATCCAGGTGCTGGCGCCATCGGCGGTAGCGTTTGTAGGGGTCACATTTTCCCCGGATGGGAATTACATTTACTTCGTGCGTTCCGATACCGGCACGGCTAATTATCGCTACCTGTTCGTAATGCCGTCGCTGGGGGGCAATCCGCAGCAAATCGCAAAAGATGTGGACTCACTTCCGACGTTTTCTCCAGATGGGTCTCAGATGATCTTCGCCCGCGGCGTTCCGGGGAAGGGCACGGATTTCATCCTCATCAATAAGGATGGTTCCCAAGAGAAGGTTATTAAGTCGCTCAACGTCCAGGCTCCATCCACAGTGGATTGGTCGCCGGATGGAAAATTGATTGCTTATGGAGCGGTCTACGTCGGTAAGGACATTGTTTTCGGGCTTGAGACGATGAACGTCTCAAACGGCAGTATCAAGCGAATCTATACGTCACCCGATCCGATCGGTGCGACCGTGTGGCTGGGCGATCAAAGTGGAATTCTCGGCGTAGTCAACGACCGCAAACAAGGCATCAACCAGATCTCATACTTCTCCTATCCCGACGGCAAAAGAGACCGCTTCACGGCTGACTTGAGCAGTTACGCGTTCTGTTGTCTGGATATAACCTCAGATGACAAAAAAGTGGTGGCGGTACAGTCAAATACCACCAGCGACGTGTACCTGATGCCGGGCGGTGATTCGAGCCAGGCACGGCAGGTCACGTCGGGCGAACCGATTCTTTTTGCCGGGATGGGACGCGAGCACATCATTGGAGTGAACCAGCGCGCGGAAATGCTGGAAATGAATCTTGACGGCAGCAACCCGCACCCATTCGTAACTGGCTTCGACCGTATCCAGGGTGTGTCGCCTTGCGGGGATCGCATCGCGATCACGGCGCTCAAAGACGGATTGGATATCTGGCTTCTCGACAAAGACGGCAGCAACCCGAAACGTCTGACACAGATCGGCGGTGTGGGCAACTTGTCTTGCTCGCCAGACGGCAAGACGGTTTACTTCAGCAACGGGAACCAGGTCATGAAAGTGCCGTCGAGTGGCGGAAATCCGGAGACCGTCACCGAGTTGCCGAAGAACTCCGGATTCGTGTTCTTCTCGGCTGACGGCAAATATGAGGCGGTGCTTTTTGGCGGGGCCGAATATAACTTCCGCGTTCGTTGCCGGGTGATGACCGTGGCTGACGGGAAAACGGTTAATGAGTTCGATGTGCCGCTTGGTGCAGATCAACCGAAGTTCTCGCCCGACGCCAAGGCTATCGATTATTTGTTCACCCGGGAAGGCGCGCGCAACGTTTGGGCACAGCCAATCGCCGGGGGAGTTCCTTACAAGGTCACCAACTTTGCCTCGGGAGATGCATTCAGCTTTGCATGGTCTCCCGACGGGAAGACCCTGTTGATGACCCGCGGCGCGGTGAAGAGCGATGTCGTGCTTATCACCAATTTCCATTAGTCGACAAAACAACCATCAGTTCGCAGGAGGTGTGGCTGGATGCTCCTATCGGAACGGCATCGGTATGGCGCAACCCTGGCGCTGATTGCCGTCGTGATCCTCGTCCTGGGATACTTACTTCGTCCCGCACCAGCACGTCTCGCCAAACGTGCAGACGATTTGACCGTCACACGTGCTGAGATAGAAAACCTGCAGCAACTCGTTCGCCGTAACAATCTGCGCAATCTGTCATCGAACTTTGTCGCGATGGCGGAAGATGCCCTGGCGCATGTTGCTCTGGTGCAGCCCTGGGCCACGAATGCCGTGCTCACGCCAGACCTTGGACTGATCGTGCCAAAGCGTCTCGACGCGTTGCCGCGCCAGCTCAGTACGTCGAGTGGAACCCTGCAGCAGCCTATCACTCCCTCGGCTTGGATTCCGGGATTGCCGTTCCTCATCGGGCGTACGCAACTGGATGCGGAGGTTACTCGGGCAAGTATTGCCACCCGTCCGCCTGCGCAAGGCGGATGGGTGCTCGTGGTCGCGCGTAATGCCTTTGGACAAATGCTGCTTAGTCCAGGAATTTTTGACGGTATCATCCCCGCAGCGTGTGGACCATTCATCCAAAATAGATTGCTGACTACCATTCCATTAAATCAAACGCATGTCGGCGGGGGACTCTTCGATCTGGCGGGCGATCTCCATGGCATTGTGGTTCCCTGCGACGACGCACCAGCCATCATTCCGATTGCGGAGATCCGGCGTGCGATTGGCAACGCTTCTACAGACGCGGCGCTGGTACTTGCGCGATACGGGATTCAGTTTGCCGGAAAGGCAGGTTCCCCCAATACCACGATCGTGTCGGAGCTGTGGGACGACTGGCCGGCAGACCAAGCCGGCGTGCAGCCCGGAGACGAACTGATTTCGGTCGATGGTCAGCCGATCGCGATCCCGCAGGATGCTGTTGCCACCCTCCTCCGGAATGCGAATGCTGAGCACGATTTTCGTCTCCGGCGCGAAGGCCGCAACGTCACCTCTCATGTGGACGCCATGAGCTTGCAAACGGCTGCAAATGTGCGTCCCGCGGTCTACACCGAACCCTCCGAAGGCATCGCGATCACGCGGGTGCCACGCGGAAGCAGCGCCGATACCGCCGAGATCGCGCCCGGCGATCGCATCCTGAGCATCAACGGAAAACCTGCGAACCAGGCATTGATCGAGGAGTCCTGCGGGCAATTTCGTGTAGCTGCGCCTGTCAACGTCGTTGTCAGTCGTCCGGGACGCAGGGTATTTAAGGTGGTGCAGCCATGAACGAGCTCTCTTCGGTTGCGCTGATTCTTCTGCTGTCGCTCATGGCGGGCCATCTGGTCAAGTTCCTGCGCATTCCGGAGGTCACGGGATACATCCTGACCGGCATCATCGTGGGGCCTTCCGTGCTCGGCTGGATCAACGAACAGAACCTGACTTCGCTCTCGGTGTTCAGTGAAATTGCACTGGCATTAATTCTGTTCTCAATCGGATCGATTTTCGAATTCAGGCGCTTTCGTGAGATACGGGCCGCCGTGGTACGGATTACCATGCTGGAATCGTTTTCGGTTCTCATCCTGGTGAGTCTCTCCGCTCTCCTCGCCCGCCAGCCATGGCATGTTGCGCTGCTGCTCGGAGTCATTGCCATGGAAACCGGTGCGGCTTCCACGCTGATGGTGATGCGTGAATACAATGCCAGCGGACCTTTCACGCAGATGCTGACCGGTGTCATCGCCATCAACAATCTCCTCTGCCTTGGCACGTTCTTGCTGGCAACTGCGGTCCTGCAACTGACGGGAACAATCGGCGCCTCAGGATCGAGCCTGTACGAAATCGTTTATCTGGTCATCTGGCAGTTATTGGGATCGGCTGCGCTGGGATATCTTGTCGGATTGCTCCTTTCCGCATGGGCGACCAAAGTCGTGGAGCACGGCGAGACGCTTATCCTCCTGATCGGATGTTTGCTGCTGTGTGCCGGCCTCGCAGCGGTGCTGAATCTCAGCACGCTGGTCGTGAGTCTGGCACTCGGCGCAACGGTAGCGAATTTTTCGGCGAACACCGGGCGCCTCGCCCAGGTTCAATCGCGAACGGATCCGCCTTTCTACGCAGTCTTCTTCGTGATTGCGGGGGCGCATCTCCAGATTGGACTACTCAAGTCGCTTGGCGCGGTCGGCATTGCCTACATCCTGGCGCGGCTGATAGGGAAACTGGCAGGTGCGTTTATCGGTGCGCGCAAGGCTGATTTGCCCTCAAGTTTCCACCGTCGCCTCGGACCCGGCATTCTGGCTCACGCGGGGCTCGCGATAGGGCTCGTGCTTTCGCTGGCGCGGCGTTTCCCCGACCTTGGCAATGAACTCTCCACGATCGTGCTGGGTGCGATCCTTGTCTACGAGATCGTCGGTCCGATCAGTGTTCGCCACGTTTTGTTGCAGTCGGGCGAGTCACAAGCTCGCACCGTCGGTGCACTCGAGGTCTTGGACTAGCGCCCATGCTCTATGTCGTCCTCGTTTCCACGCGTAATCCGCTGAATATTGGGGCGGCAGCTCGCGCCATGAGCAACTTCGGATTCCTTCGACTGCGTGTCGTGAATCCGTTCGATGTTGCCTTTCGCGAGGCGAAGTCGGCCGTCGGTGCGAGCAAAGTAGTGAAAGAAGCGAAGGAGTTCGCGTCCGTCGCCGAGGCAGTGGCGGACTGTCAGTTGGTGGTGGGTACTACGGCAGGCACGAATCGGGAGCTTCATCAGCCGATGCACACACTGAAAGAAGCTGCCGCGCTGATCCGTCCGCGACTAGAAGCCGGCAACGTTGCTTTATTATTCGGTTCCGAGAAGCGCGGCCTCTCCTCGGACGATCTCAACCATTGCAACCTTCTTCTCCGTATTCCCACCCGGCCTGAGCACGGCTCGATGAACCTGGGACAGGCGGTTGCAGTTTGCCTGTACGAACTTGCACGGGGCATTGCTTCACCTTTGAAGGCACAACCGGCTATGGCAGTCGCCTCGGATCTAGAGCGCGTGAACCAGTTGCTGCTCGAAGCACTGAAGGCGAGTGGATACATCAAGCCGCGCACAGAAGCCTCTATCGAAGATAAGGTTCGGCGTCTGACCCGCAGATTGAACCTCTCGGCGGAAGATGCCGAGCTGTTGCTGGGCATGTTCAGAAAGATTGCGTGGAAGCTCACCTCGGCTAAGTAAATCTGGAGCAGGAAACTGTTGCCAACGGGACCGCGAGTGCAACAGGCGCGCTCGGCACGATTGGCTTACTTTGAGAGCTCGTGCGATACTGTGGGTGCCCACCCAGGCCGGGATGGCGGAACTGGCAGACGCAGCGGACTCAAAATCCGCCGAGGTTTACCCCTCGTGGGGGTTCGACCCCCCCTCCCGGCACCATGTTTTCAAAACACATGCTTCGTTCCTTTCTCACCCTCCGGTTCTGATTCGGGAACAGTGAATCACTCCGGACAGCCAAACTGTGACGGTAATCCCTGCGCCCAGCGGGGTGTTTGTGTTTGCCTGACAGGATGGAAGTTTCTGCGCTGGGAAGGCTGATTCAGGAATTCATCGCCGAGGCACGTCATGGGGTCCTGGTCGAAGATGGAGAGATCCTCTTCGACTTAAGCGAGTCGCGTTTCTCGATCGCAACGGAAGATGGAAGATGCGTGTTGCACTTCTGGTCGCACGAGAGAAATTGCGTACGCAGGGTCATGGATGCGGAAGGCAAGGGCGCGATGTTGAGGCTGACGGTTCAACGACTGGGCCGGCCGCGAGCGACGCACCTTGAAATCTGGCGCGATCGTGATCGTCGAAGCCCTTCGACCAAGCGAACACAGCGCGCCACATACGAACGGCAACTTGAGAAAGCGCTGCTCAGGAACTTCCCCGGATTCAGGGTTGCGAAGCCGAAGTCATCGATGGACCTGGAACGCTCGTTCGGTCCGGTGTGCGCCCGAGGAGTAATACATCGCGGCGTGAGCGCTTACGCTGTGGTGGGCATAAATACGGAGGAACTGCAGGCGTCAATTGATGGTGCGCTCACCATCGGGTTGTTGTGGCTCGACTATCTGCGCGAGCGTGAGGCTGGGCGTAAGCACGTGGCCGGCTTGAAACTCTTCGTTCCTGCAAAGCGGTCGGACATGGTTCGTGAACGCATCGCGCATCTGAATCGCGAGGCTGCGAGCTTCGAGCTGTATGAGTTCAACCAGCGCGAAGACACCATCGAGTCGATCGATACGGAGGATCGCGGCAACATCGATACGCACCTGATGCCTTGTCCGAACGAGACCGGTGCGCTGGAAAGATTCGCGACTTCTATCGCGCGCGTGCGCGACATCGCACCTGATTGCGATGTGGCCGTAATCTCGCCATCGGAGATCTCGTTCCGTATCTTTGGGTTGGAATTTGCCCATGCCCGCATGTCGGGGTCCATCCACGGTGGCACAGAGATCGTTTTTGGTGTTGGTCCGACGGAAACTGTCCTCTCACCAGATTCGGAAGAACTGTTCCGCGAGATTGTTCGCCGACTGCTGCAGTCGCGCCGGCCGGGTGGGCCGCATCCCGGCGATCCGTTGTGGAGATTGGCTCCGGAACGCTGGCTGGAATCGCTGATCGTGCGGGATGTTAGCGCTATTGACCATCGGCTGGACCCAAGCTGGACCTATTCTCAAGTGCCGGCATTCACGGCCTCGGATCGTGCCATGATCGATGTCTTAACCACGAGCAAGGATGGACGGCTTGCCGTGCTGGAGCTGAAAGCGGACGAGGATCTGCATCTGCCAATGCAAGGCTTGGATTATTGGGCCCGGGTGAAGTGGCACCACGCCCGCAAAGAATTCCAGAAGTTCGGATATTTCAGCGGCGTGGAGTTGAGCGAGCAACCGCCGTTGCTCTACCTGGTGGCACCGGCACTGCGCATCCATCCGACCACAGACAAGCTACTGCGATACTTCTCGCCAGAGATCGAGTGGCAGTTAGTGGCGGTGAATGAGGACTGGAGAGAGAAGATCGAGGTGGTGTTCAGGAAGCGGGCAAACAACTTTTTTATGTCTAATTGAGTAGCGCCTGTTCGCTGGTCGAAGTGATCCATGTCGCTACTCAAGTTTCAATCGACCATAGTCAATTCTTGCCCAGTCTTTCTCGCATGATCCAGTACTCCTTTGCCGACTCGCTCAGGTCAGGCATCGGTTTTTCGCCTTTATAAACGCGGCTTACGGCGCGCACGATCCGCCGCCAGGGGAGTTCGCCATCCTCCGCGAAGAAGACTTCTCCCACCTTGCTGGTACGGAAATACCAGCGCTTCAGTATGGCCAACTGCTCCATCGTCTCCTGCGCGGAGCCAACCGGCACGGGAGTTTCGGCAAGCACCTCCTGGATGCGGGCTTCCATCGAGTGCGGCTTACCGCCGAGTTCCTGTGTCTGCGTGAGTTTGAGCTGAACCGGCTGAGAAATCCTTCCGCCTCGGATCTCGAAAAGTACCACGCTCTCTGGTTCAGCAGATGGCTGGATCATCAGCGCAGACAGTTCGTCGATGCGATGAACGATCTCCGGTACTTGGGCAATCACTGGCTTAAGCTTCTCGATTTTCGCATGAAGCAATGCGGCAGTTTCGAAGTGCAGCTCTTCGGAGGCTTTGTCGCGCTCGGCGGAAACTTCCCGCAGCAACGATTCACCGTTGGTGTCGAAGAACTGACGCACCCGGGCTGATTCGGCGGAGTAATCTTCATCAGTGCATCCCTTGAAGCAGGGCGCAAGGCACATCTTCATTTCGGAATAGACACAGCCCGGGAACGCGGGATCGGGATTGAGTTCTTCGACGCAGCGACGAAGCTTGAAGAAATCCAGGGAATCATTGGCATATTTTTCCGCGGCGACCCGCGACGGAAAGGGTCCGTAGTAAATCGATCCAGACTTCGAGCTGCCAAGTTTTGTCGTGACGGACACCCGCGGGTATGCGTTTTCAAGATGCAGGCGGAGCAGTGGCGCGAACCGCAGCTTCAGACGATTTGAATAGGTCTTGGGAAATTCCCGGCGCAGTACGTGATAGAGCAGTAGTCCCGATTCGAAGTCCGATCCAGTCAGCGCATAATCAAGAGTCTTCGCACGTTCCCGCAGATTTAGGCGTTTGGAAATGCCCTCCGACTCTCCAAGTAATCGCTTAATCCGAAGCCGCAAATTGCTCGTCTTCGTGACGTACGGCTCACCGGATTCACCCCGCAGCAGGAAGACGGCCGGTTTTGCCGGGACTTCGGCGAAGAACTCGGAATCGTGCTCTGGATCGAAGTTGAGCCTGTACGGAAGCACTGGGGATATTGTCTATTGGCGAGTGACGATTGTCGATTGTGGACGAGGGTTCGAGGCTAACTCAGCCGAATCGCGATGCCGGCACGCTTGTGAAAGCGCAGGAAGGAAGCAAGATCAAAGAGGCGTTTCAGCCAGTATTTCTGGTTCAGCAATTTGTTGGCTGCGTTGTACTCGGGTTCGCCTTCCTTCAGTAGGCGAGCCGACGCGTCCAGGAACTCTCCCGTGACGTTGCCCCGGATATCGCACGGGGCTACCCGGACCCGCGAGTTGTTGCGTATGCGTTTCACTTTCCCGGAATTGTCCTCCGTATAGATATAGAAGGTATCGTCAGGCGCCACGGCGAACCAGACTGGCGTTTTCACGCCCACTCCGTTCTTGCGGAACGTCTCAAGCGAAATGTATTTGCCATCTCGTAAGCTCATGCTTCCTCACGGCGAGGCATGATCCAGCGGACCACCAGGTTAATGATTGCGAGAACGATCGCGCCCAGGAAGGCTGGAAGAAAGCCGATGATGGTGAAGCCGGGCACGAACATCGATGCCAGCTTCAGCACGATCGCATTCACCACGAACCAGAAGATACCCAGTGTGACCACGGTCAGCGGGAAGGTGATGACTTTTAAGAACAGGCCGAGAGTAGCGTTAAGCAGGCCAATAACTAAAGCTGCAATCAGGGCTGCGACGATGCCGCTCACATGAAACCCGGGAACGACATAAGTAACGATCAGCAAAGCGACTGCATTCAACAACCAATGGACGAGCATGCGCATGGATCAGTGTCTCGAGAGATGTAGATGAAACGAACGGAAGCAAAGATACACAGGCAAAATTCCTTGCGCCACAAAAAGTGTGCGGAAAAACTCACCGGTGCCTATTTGCTGGAAGCTGCCTTGCGGCTTTCCGATTTTGGCTTCGAGGAAAGAATGGCGAGAATTTCCTGAAGCTCCTGGCGAACGCGTTTCAGTCCGCTCTTGTCAGGAACCGGTGCCGGGAAAGGAAGCCCCGACTGCATCTTGGCCGGCTTGGATTCGACCTTCAACTGCTGCCGTGCGCCAGCGATAGTGAAGCCTTCATCGTAGAGAAGCGTCTTGATGCGCACGGCGAGTTCAACCTCACGCCGACGGTACATGCGTTGGCCGGTGGAACTCTTCGTTGGCTTGAGTTGTGGGAATTCGGTTTCCCAAAAACGCAGAACGTACGCGGGAAGCCCAAGTAGCTCGCTGACATCTCCGATCCGGAAGTAGAGGCGATCAGGGATGATGATCTCGGTCGTGCTCTTTTTCTTCTTGCCGCCGGATTTGGCTTTGGTGGCCATCGGATACACGTCTCCCGCTAGTGTAAACGAAGAGGGCGTAATTCGACTTGTAGCACGAGAGGCACCCATTAGCAATTAGCTTTTAGTATCTAGTTGCTGTCGGGCAGGGCGGGCGAAATTTTGCGGGGAAGAGGTCTTCAACTAAATGCTAAGTACTAACCGCTAAGTGCTGCCTTAATGAAAACGGCCCTCGCTCTTTGCGAAGGCCTGTACCCTCTTCCAGTTCTTCTATGAACTGCGAGTCGTGAGCTCGCTTGAACTATTTCTTTTTCTTGGCGGTCTTCTTAGCAGCCTTCTTCTTTGTTGCCATGTACAGCCTCCTTTTGAACGTTCTCCCTTGAAGTTCAACCTAAAAGGCCCTGAGCTGCAACCCGCGTCCAATACCTTGGACATGCAACTCTCTTGGCACAAGATATTGCGTTGTGTGTACAGGTAATGTCAACAAAAAAGTTAAGAAGGGGACTTCCCAATTGCAGATTTCTGTGGATCGCGGCTCTTTATCGGAGAAGCTTGCCGTCGTAGGCAAGATTTTTTTGCAAGTGCCTATTGGCGAAGTTCCACCACCGTTGCGCCACCGCCGCCTTCATTTTGCGGAGGCTCGCTCACGTTGGCGACATGCGGGTGTTTCTGCAGATATTGCCGAATGGCTTTACGCAAGATGCCCATCCCGCTGCCGTGCACAATTCGGATACGCGGCATGCCGGCCAGGAATGCGCGATCGACAAATTTCTCCACTTCACGCGTAGCATCATCAACGTTCTGTCCGATGACGTTGATCTCGCTTGGCGCAGATAAATCTTCCGAGCCGAGTCTGACGTTGATGCCTTTGGCGCGTGCCTGTTGGACTGGATTGGCAGAAGCGCGCACGACAACTTCCGCGATGTCGGACCGGGGAATCGTCATCTTCATGATCCCCGCTTCAACTTCGAATTTATCCGCGTCGAGTTTGCGGCGGACAACGGCGTTACGCCCGAGGGAACGCAGTTTCACCGTGTCGCCCTCCGAGACCTGCTGCACTAGTTCGGGGCGGGCGTTCGGATCGTCTTTGTCGGCACCGGTGACGTGAGCGACAACCGTGGAGTCGAACGACTCGCGGAATTCGCGGCGGAGCTTGGCGATCCGCCTCTCGGCGTCTTTCGACAACTTCGTGGCAGCCGCGCGGTCCTGCACCGCATGGATGACCTCTCGGGTGCGGTACTCGAAGTCGCGCAGCAGGCCATCTACTTTTTGCTCCATCTCGCGAATCTTGACGCGCTGTTCCTTCATCCCTTCGGCTTCCAGGCGCTTACGCTCGCGGTCGAGCTCACCTTCCCTCAGGCGCAGCTGAGCGCGTTCGCTTTCCATCTCGCGAAGATCTTTGTGCAACTTGTCGAGAAAGGTCGCAATGTCCTGGGTCTGGGTGGAAAGCAGCGCACGGGCGGCCTCGATGATGCGCGGATTGAGCCCGAGGCGCTGTGCGATGTTGATGCCGGCGGAAGCTCCCGGTACGCCGACACGAAGTTCGTAGGTAGGCTGCAGCGTGCGTTCGTCAAATCCGACGGCGGCGTTCAGCACTCCGGGATTATTCGCGCCATATACCTTTAGCGATGTGTGGTGCGTGGAGATGATACTGATGGCGCCGATGCGACGGAAGTGATCGGCGATCGATACGGCCAACGCCGAGCCTTCCTCCGGATCAGTGGCCGAGCCAAGTTCGTCCAGAAGCACGAGCGAATCGTGGGACGCGGTGCGCGAGATGAAGTCGATATTCGTGACGTGCGCGGAGAATGTCGAAAGATTCTGTTCGATGGACTGGAAATCACCGACATCCGCCAGTACCGCATCGAAGATTGGGAACTCACAGCGGTCTGCCGTGGGTGGAATTCCGGCCTGTGCCATGAGCGCCAGTAGACCGACAGTTTTGAGCGATACCGTCTTGCCACCGGTATTCGGACCGCTGATGACCAGTTGTCGGTTGGCTCCGGCCATCTCAATCGAGATGGGCACAACGTTGATGTTCTTCGGTCGCAACGTGCGTACGAGCAGCGGATGTCGGGCGTTGTGCAGCAGCAGGGAAATTGTTTCGGACGAGGTTATCCGAGTTGGGTCTACGAACCTCGGCATGCAGCCGCCGTAGTCTTCCGCGAAGCGTGCCTTCGCGAACTGGAGTTCGAGTTCGGCCAGGATTTCGGCAGCTTGCGCAATCTGTGCCGAGTTTTCCCCGATGCGACTCGTCATCTCTAGCAGAATGCGATGGATCTCCACCTGCTCTTCTTCAAGCAGGCGGACCAGATCGTTGTTCTGTTCAATCGTCTCCAGCGGCTCGACGAACACGGTTCGTCCGCTGGAGCTCATGCCATGCACGACCCCCTGTACACGACGCTGTTGCTCGACCTTTACGGGAATGACGAAACGGTCCCCGCGAACGGTGACGAGTTCGTCCTGCAACGTATCCCCTTCAGAGAGGCGGCGCAGGTAGGACTGGAGGGAGGCCTGTATATGACGCCGCTGTTTCTCAATCTCACGGCGGATGTGGTTCAGTGTGGGAGAGGCATTATCTTCGAGCGTGCCGTCTGGCCGTATCTTGTTGCGGAAGGACCGCAACAATCCGGAGAAGTCGGCGATGCCGCGGGATAGCTCATCCACGGTTGGCCAGGAAGAGCGGCTTCCTTCAGCGTGCTCGGGCGCGCGCATCTGCGCAGGAGGGTTCTTGGCGATGGCGCTCCACTCGTCGGCCCGATCGGCAACGGTAAGGATGTCGCGAATCTCCTCGGGTTCCAGCGCGACACCTTGAATCCGCGACTTCTCAAGAAGCCCACTCGCGTCGAGCAGTCCACCAAACTCGAAGCGTGCTCCCGTCTTCAGGTACTGGCGGACCTCCGCAGCCAAACGGTGCTGGCGCTCGACCCACGTTCGGTCGGCCGTCGGTTGCAAAGCGTTCACACGCGCTTGTCCGAGCGGAGAGCTGGCATATCCGCGAACCAGATCGCGGAGTTGGTCGAACTCCAGCACGCGCGCATAATCGTGCTTCAGAGGAGTGGGTGGCTGCACGTATCCATTATCGCAGGAGAGAGTTCCCCACAGAGACCCAGAGCCACAGAGTAGGACTTAGCGAATGCTCGTTGGCCCCGCGGTTTGCGAGCAGACTCACCACCCGCGCTTCCATCACGTGTTTCAAATCAATTCTTCTCTGTGTCTCTGTGGTGAATTCGAACATCTGTCTGTGACGCC
>DASTGW010000406.1:0-5599 GCA_035718705.1 Terriglobales bacterium
TGTCCGGATCTTTGAAGATACGGTTGTAAACGCGCATGGGAAGCGCGGTGATATAGCACGACGGAGCGGCAACTTTAATGCGCCGATCTATGGCCGCGATGTAAGCGGTTTGCGTTCCGCCTCCGCTGGAGCCGGTGATGTTGATACGATCAGGATCGACGTCAGGCCGAGTGAGCAGGTAGTCAATGGCGCGAATGCCGTCCCATATCTCCCAGCGCGCAAGGTTCGTACCCGCAAGATAGGCGAGATTGCCCAGCACAGCGTGTTCGGCACAGACCAGGTTGTAACGAGTTTTGTTGGACTTGGCATCCCAGAACTGGCTGCGCTCGCCTTGCCCGACAGGATCCCAGGCGATGACAACATATCCGCGCTGCACTAATCGCTGGCAGATCGTTTGGTAGAAGATTTTGCCTTTGGGGGAGTGACCGGCAGGAACGAGAACGGCGGCATGCTTCGGTTGATTGTCTTCCGGCACGTACACTAGTGCGGTGACGTAGATCCCGGGAAGGCTCTCGTAGATAAGCTTCTCGATGTGAAAGCCCTTCATCGAAATACGCCCCGTGATTTGCGGATTGAGTGGAGTGCGTTGCGAGGGCAGTCCGCCGAGAGCGGCGAGAAACTTTTCTGTTAAATCGTCTCGAAGTTGAAGCAGTTGCCGTTCCGATTCAATCGATTCCCAGCGTTTACGGCGAAGGTCGTCCTGGTTCCAGGCCATTTCTGTTTGGTACTTCAGGTAGGCGCTGACGGCGGGTGCTTCTTTACCAGGTGGAGGAAGGACCCGAAAGGAGTCGGCGGGAGGGATCTGGGCGGCTGTAGTCATTGCGAAGAGAAGCGGGGCGAAGAGGCACGAGATCTTCATTGGGCCTGGCCTTGTGGACGATGACGCTTAAGAAAATCTTCGCGGTGGTACTGGTCTCGAAAAGCTTCAGTGCCTCCAGGCCGAGTGACTGACAACGCTCCGGCGAGATTGCCGCTCGCCAGGCACGCTGGCAGGTCTTCGCCGCGAACGAAGGCGCAGAGGAATCCGGCGTCAAAGCTGTCGCCGGCGCCGACTGGATCTACACATTCCACGTGCAACGGCTTGGAGCGGATGCGTTCTGAACCTTGAACCGCCAGCGATCCTTCTGCCCCGAGTTTTACTACGACCAACGGAACCAGACGGGAAAGTTTGTCGATCGCTTCGTTGAGGTTCGAGGTGCGAGTAATCTTCTGCGCCTCGCGTTCATTGGGAAGAAACACATCAACCAACGGAAGTATCCGCTCGACCCCACTCTCCCATGTATCGCAGGGGTCGTCGTTCGTGTCGAGCGAGATGGTCAGGCCGGCAGCCTTCAGCCTTCGCAATAGCTCCGGAATGTAGGGTTGGAGCCCGGTCTGCAGGAAGTAAGAAGAAAGATGGAAGTGACGAGACGATGCGAGGAAGTCGAAGTCGAGGTGTTGACGCGAAAGCTTCGCAATCGTGCCGGAGTAAGTGAGGATGTTACGCCAATTTGCGCGAGGAATGATTACTGTGAGTCCGGTCTGTGCCGGTGGACCGAGGCGGACCACGCCGGAAACATCAACTCCGATGGCGCGAAGTCGATCAAGAGCGATGGTTCCGAAATCGTCCTGGCCGATGCAAGAGGTGAAGCCAACCTGCGTACCGAGTGCCGCGAGATTATGGGCGACGATGGCGGAAGAACTTCCCAGCGTTAGGGCCATATCGTTCGCTAGAAGTTCGCGCTCAGGGGGCAACTCGTCAGGCAGACCATAAAGGATAAGGTCGAGGTTCAACTCGCCGGCGATCGTTATATCGAATTTCGGCATCCGCAGATCCAATAACTGCAAAAAGAAAATAAAAGAAGAAAATAAAAAGCACAAGTACGTTATACTGCCTGCCCAGATGGCTTCAAACTTCAAAATCGCCGGAAGCAGTGTCGAACAACTGCGCGGGATTCTCTCACGAAATCGTGCGGGAGAGCGGGTGGGAACATACGCCGTGTGCTCGGCGCATCCAGCGGTATTGCAGGCGGCGATCGCTCAGGCGCGAAATGACGACAGCATTCTGCATGTCGAGTCGACATCCAGCCAGGTGAATCAGTTTGGCGGATACACGGGCGCAACTCCCGAGCAGTTCGCGATGTCGATGCGCGAATTGGCTTTGAAGAACGGGTTCGCACCGGACAGAGTGCTTCTTGGTTCCGATCATCTTGGACCGTTCGCGTGGAAGAACGAACCGGCCGCCATCGCGATGACAAAGGCCTGCGAACTGGCGAAAGCGTCCGTTCGGGCGGGCTATCAGAAAGTTCATTTTGACGCGAGCATGGCTTGTGCGGACGACGGATCTTCGCTCAGCGAGGAAACCATCGCCGAACGCGCGGCGGTATTGTGCGAGGCTGTCGAGCAAGAACTCTTGAAGAATGGCGCGGAACGTCCTCTATACGTAGTCGGAACGGAAGTTCCACCACCCGGAGGCGAGGTTGCGGAGGGAAATTGTCCGCCGCCGACTCGAGCGGAAGATGTGGCGCGGACCCTGGACCTGTTTCGCAAAGCGTTCGAAGCGCGAGGTCTGACGCAGGCCTGGGAAAACGTGATCGCGATCGTGGTGCAGCCCGGAGTGGAGTTCGGGAATGAGACCGTCTTCCAATACGAGTCTGCGGCCGCGCGTTTGCTGTTGCAGGCTCTCCCGCGCAATTGCGACCTGGTTTACGAGGCGCACTCCACCGACTATCAATCGCCGGCGAAACTTGCCGAGCTAGTGCGCGATCACTTTGCCATTCTAAAGGTAGGCCCGTGGCTGACGTTCGCATATCGCGAGGCGGTGTTTGCACTCTCAATGATCGAGCGTGAGCTCTTTGCCAGGAAGAACGGGATGACGTTATCGCGCGTGCGGGAAGCGTTAGAGGCGGAGATGCTGAAGAACCCCGGCTACTGGAAGTCTTATTACCAAGGGAACGAAGCGGAAGTCGCAATGGCAAGGGCTTACAGTTTCAGCGACCGCTCACGTTATTACTGGCCAGCGGACGCAGTCCAAGAAGAAGTGAAGCTCCTCGTCAGGAACTTGTCTTCCGGGCACATTCCGCTCACGCTATTGAGCCAGTATCTGGCGCTGGAATATGAAGCGGTCCGAGAAGGCAGAATGCCGAACTCTCCAGAGGCATTGATACAAGAGCATATCCATCAGGTGCTGAGACATTATGCTGCTGCGTGCGGTGTGCTGCGTCCGGTCAACAATCTCAGTTTGCAGTCAGCCTAAGAACAGGAACGACGAATGGCGAACGCTCCTCAACTGAAACGTACACTGCGGCTCAGGGACCTGATCCTGTACGGGATCGTTGTAATTCAGCCGACGGCGCCGATGTCGGTATTCGGCGTGCTGAGCACCAGAAGCCACGGACACGTGGTGGTCACCATTCTTCTCGCGATGGTGGCGATGCTGTTCACGGCCGTAAGTTACGGGCGCATGGCTCGGGTATACCCGAGTGCAGGCTCGGCGTTCACCTATGTCGGGCAGGAAGTGAATGCGGCCATGGGATTCGTCACCGGATGGAGCATGGTGATGGATTACGTCCTGAATCCGATCATCTGCATAGTTTGGTGCAGCAAGGCGGCGATGAACTTCTCGCCAGGCGTGCCTTATCCGGCGTGGGTACTGTTCTTTGGGGTGCTGTTCACCGGACTGAATCTTCGCGGAATTCAGACTTCTGCCAAGATCAACGCAGCGCTCGCGGCCGGCATGGGAGTGGTGATCACGATTTTCTTCGTGATGGCAGCACGATTTGTTTTTCACCAGCCGGACCATTCGGCTTCATTCTTCACCCGGCCTTTCTTCGACCCGTCAATGTTCAACTCGAAAGCGGTACTTGGGGGGACTTCGATCGCGGTACTCACCTACATCGGATTTGATGGCATCTCGACACTATCGGAGGAGGCAGAGAATCCGCGCAGAAATATCCTCCTCGCTACGGTGCTGACTTGCCTTGTCATTGGCATTCTTTCGGCGGTGGAAGTGTATGCGGCGCAGTTGATCTGGCCGGCGTCGCAGCCGTTTCCTGATGTAGATACCGCGTTCGTTCATGTCGCGGGACGCGCAGCCGGGCCGTGGCTGTTTGCAGTAATTAACATCACGCTACTGGTGGCGAACATGGGATCGGGACTGGGGGCGCAACTCGGCGCGGCAAGGCTTTTGTATGGCATGGGTCGCAGTGGCGCGTTGCCGAAATCGTTCTTTGGCAAAGTGAGCGAGCGTACCCGCATCCCCAGCAACAACGTGCTGTTTATTGGAATTGTGGCATTGGCTGGCGCTTTCACCATTTCCTATGGGCTCGGCGCGGAGATGTTGAACTTCGGCGCGCTGATCGCGTTCATGGGCGTAAATCTCGCAGCGCTGCTGCACTACTACGTTCGTGCGAAGCAGCGGAAGATCACCGACCTGCTGATGCCGGGAGCCGGATTCCTCATCTGCCTGCTGCTTTGGCTGAACTTGAGCCATCCAGCTAAAAAATGGGGAGCGCTGTGGATGCTGGCAGGAATCCTCTTCGGAGCGTGGAAGACGAAAGGGTTCCGCACTTCCCTGGTGAACTTCGACTACCAGGAATCTGACGAGAAGCGGCTCGACGCAACGGTAACTACCTAGCAAGACATGGAAAAAATCGGGATCATCATGAATGGCGTGACGGGTCGCATGGGTACCAACCAGCACCTGGAACGCTCGATCGTCAGCCTGCGCGGAGACGGTGGAGTACGACTGCGCGATGGTTCGCGGATGCAGGTAGATCCAGTGCTGGTCGGTCGCAACGAAGAAAAGTTGCGCGGCTTGGCGAAGAAGTATTCGATCGAGCGCTGGAGCACTCGTCTCGAAGAATGTCTGGCCGATCGAGCGAATCAGATTTACTTCGACGCGCAGGCTACGAACTTACGCTGCGAGAGCGTAGCGAAGGCGATCGCGGCAGGGAAGCACGTCTACTGCGAAAAGCCACTCACTCCCACCGTAGCTGAATCGCTGGAACTTACGGCGGCAGCCAAGAAGGCTGGTGTGAAATGCGGCATCGTACAGGACAAGCTCTTTCTTCCTGGCCTGTTGAAGCTGAAGCAGGTGATCGAGAGTGGCGCTCTTGGTCGTATTCTCGCGGTGACGGGAGACTTCGGATATTGGGTTTTTGAAGGCTATGAACAGCCGGCACAACGGCCGTCGTGGAATTACCGAAAAGAGGATGGCGGTGGGATCATCCTCGATATGTTTCCGCACTGGCAGTACGTACTGGAAAATCTGTTGGGGAAAGTGAAATCAGTTTCTTGCCTTGCGACGACGCACATTCCCGAACGGGTTGATGAGACGGGCAAGAAATACAAGGCGACAGCGGATGATGCTGTGTACGCAACCTTCGAATTAGAAAATGGGGTTCTGGTGCAGCTGAATTCATCGTGGTGCACGCGCGTGAACCGCGATGACCTCCTAATTCTGCAAGTGGATGGAACGAATGCAAGTGCCTCAGCCGGATTGCGGGAGTGCAAAGTTCAAGATCGCTTTCATACACCTCGAGCAGTTTGGAATCCCGACGCTGCGGATTCGAAAGACTATCGGGCTGCATGGCGGCCTGTGAACGCTGAGACGAACTAC
>DASTGW010000407.1:0-4101 GCA_035718705.1 Terriglobales bacterium
CACACCGAGCACAATGGCAATGGCTTTCCACTTCCGCGCATGCGGACTCCGCTCTTCCTGGGCGAAAGCTTCGGCGATTGGAATCTGAGGCGACTGGTTGATGGAAGTGCTGGGGTCATCGATTGAAACCGGGGCAATGAACCGGTACCCGCGACGGGAGAGTGTCTCGATGAAGCGCGGGTTGGCGGACTCGTCGCCGAGGGCATTCCTGATCTTCTTGATCGCGACGTTGATGCCCTGATCGAAATCACCGAACTCCGAGTCGTTCCAGAGTCGCTGTTTCAATTCGGTGCGGGTGATGAGTTCACCGGGGCGCTCCAGGAGAATCAGCAAGACCTTAAAGGGCTGATCCTGCAGACGGATGCGAACACCCGAGCGGCGCAACTCGCCGGTCGCGGGATCGACCTCAAAAGTACCGAACCGAATTCGTCGCGTGCTGTTCTCCACATCCATGGTGCCCATGTTTCCCGCCCGAATCTTCTCACACCTTGGACGAAGCAGCGAGCCGAACGTCTGAATATATCTTTCCCTAAGTAGCGCGTTTTGTTTTGCTTGGCTGATTAGCTGAGCTTCAGCGACCGACTAGACGCCGTCTCTTGTTGGGACGCCGTCTGTAAGCGAGTTTCGCCCCATCGCCAGCCCGGAGGTGGGGATGAAACGCATTCTCGTTGCACTGCTGTTTGTTGTGATCGCTGCTGATGGCCGGGGGCAGATGTCGCCGATCGCAGCGGATCTTTCAATCGCCAACACGAAGCCCAATCTTCTTTGCGGAACAGGTTATAAGGACTCGGACTGCCAATTGCTCACCGGAGCGCTTCGGCTGAACTTGGAACAACTGCGCCTGACCATCCCGGGATGGCGCTGGGTGGTGGTGTCGAGGTCCCGCTGGGACGAAGTGGCGACATCGTTCGGAATCGATCCGAAGATTCCGGCCTTCTCGAGCCTGGCTATACACACAACCTACCTGGACGATTCCCTGTTTTCGTTTGAGTCCAGAGTCGACGAGAGGTTGCAGTCTTTCACGCCCCGCACCGGGTATGACCGGTTGCGTTGGGTAATTGCACATGAGTCGGGGCACATCCTGTGCAACACCAGTGACGAACGCACAGCGGAGAGGGCGGCGAGAAGGCTGGAGTTTGGCGCCGGAAAGATGTGCAGGTGAAAGAAAGAGGGCGGACGCGAACGTCCGCCCAATCTGTAGCAAGACCTACCAGGGGCGGCAGGCGTTGGCGCTGACCATGGGCTGTCCGGCTTGGCAGCCGAAGGCTTTCTGGAAGTCAGCGGAGTTCACCATCACTCCGTTCACGCGATACTGACCGGGCGAGTGCGGATCCGTCTTGGCACGAACACGGGCGTTTTCCGGCGTCACGTTCTGGCACCAGATCTGCGCGTAACCGAGGAAGAAGCGCTGCTCCGGCGTGAAGCCGTCGATCTTCCTGTTCATGTCCTGACCGTCCATGGCCTTGCGAAGCGCCATGAGGGCGATCTTCACGCCGCCATTGTCGGCAGTGTTCTCGCCGAGCGTGAGGCGTCCGTTGAGGTGAACGTCATCGGTAGCCACGAACTGCGAGTACTCGTTGGCGAGGCAGTCGGTGCGTTTGTCGAACTCGGCGCGGTCCTCCTTCGTCCACCAGGAGTTGAAGTTGCCCTTGGCGTCGAACTGGCTTCCCTGATCGTCGAAACCGTGGGTTAGTTCGTGTCCGATCACGGCACCGATGCCGCCGTAGTTCACGGCGTCGTCGATGGACTTGTCATAGAAAGGCGGCTGCAGAATGCCAGCCGGGAAGTTGATATCGTTCATCGACGAACGGTAATACGCGTTCACCGTTGGCGGAGTCATCGACCACTCGTCGCGATCGACTGGCTTGCCGATTTTGTTTAGCTGACGCTTCACTTCGAAGGCTTCGGCTCGCAGCACGTTGCCGACGAGATCCGCACGCTCGATCTTCACGGTGCTGTAGTCGCGCCATTTGTCCGGGAAGCCGATGTGGTTACGGATGGCGTCGAGCTTCACCTCCGCCTGCTTCTTGGTTGCGTCACTCATCCAATCGAGCGACTTGAAGTCCTCGGACATCGCCGCTTCAACGTTGTGAACGAGCTTTAACGTGCGGTCTTTGCCTTCCTGGCCGAAGGTTTCAGCGACGTACTTCTGACCGAGCGCTTCGCCGATTTCGTCATCCACGCGCTCAACGCAGCGCTTCCAGCGAGCCTGGTTTTCCTTCTGGCCATTCAAATAGGCGCGATTGAAGGCGAAATCTTCCTCGACAAACAGCTGGGAGAGGAAGGGGGCATTCTCGTTTAGCACATGCCAGCGCAAATAGGTCTTCCAATCGGCGAGCGGTACGGACTTAATGACCGGATCGATTTGTTTGAAGAAGTCAGGATTGGTGTTATTCAGCGTGCTGACGGACGGGACCGCGCGCTCGGTGAAGTATTGCGCGAAAAGGAAGTTCGGCGCGAGCGTCTCGAGTTCCTTATCGGTCATCTTGTGATCGCGATTCTTGGGATTGCGGCGCGCCGCACGTTCCATGGAGGCCTTCGCGAGGGTGGTCTCGATATCGAGAATCTTCTTGGCCTCGGAAGACGCGGCGTCGGGCTTGTCACCGAGCAGTTGGAACATCTTGGTGACGTGCTCCACGTACTTATCGCGCGTCTCTTTGCTCTTGGCGTCGTCGGCAAGATAGTAATCGCGGTCCGGCAGCGAGAGCCCGCCCTGATCGACGTAGGCGATCATCTGCGTGGCGTCATGCATGTCTGGCTGCGAATACATGCTGAAGAGTGAGCCGATGCCCTGGCTATGCAGGAGAGCAACGGTGGAGATCAGGTCTTTCTGCGTCTTGATTCCGGCGATGCGATTGAGCAGAGGCTGAATCGGTTTCGCGCCCAGCTTGTTGATGTTCGATTCGTTCATGCAGGAGGCGTAAAAGTCTCCGATCTTCTGCGTTACGGCGTCGCGGCCGGCCGTGGGCTTTGACGATTTCTCGAGGATGTCGCGCAGCACGTTCAGGTTGTGCTCCGCGAGTTGGTTGAAGCGTCCCCAGCGCGTTTGATCGCCGGGAATTGGATTGTTCTTCATCCATGTGCCGCAGGCGTACTTGTAAAAATCGACGCACGGATCGACCGTGGTGTCGATGTTCTTGACGTCGAAGGTGATGGGTTTATCAGTGGAAGCGGATTGACCAAGAAGTGAAGCGGCCATCAACAGCATGAGGGAAAAGAGAATACAGAAGGAACGTTTCATAGTTGTCCCCAAAGCAGTATGTGAAGCCAGCCAGTATAGAACAGTGGTTGGGGTTGGGGGCTACGGGCGATTACTGGACAGAAGGAGATGGCGAGCAGGATTGCTCGCCCTACATTGCTTAGAACACCTTGAAGTGAATGGTCAGGTACTTCTTGGGATTCTCGCGGACAGCCTTTACCAGCGTACGAGTTTCGATCAGCATCTGGTCGGCGTTGGTGTAGATCGACGGGTCCTTCAGCAACTTGCCCGCGGAGCCTTCGCCCTGGTCGAGGCTGGTCATAATGTTCGACAGTCGCGTTAGGGTATTGTCGAGCTTGTTGGCGAACTGCTCGTCCTTGGCGAACTTGCCGAGCGCCCCCTTGCCACTGTTGATGTCGTTCATCAGGGAATTCGCTTTGCCGATGGTCTGGTTGGCGTTGTCGTAGAGACTCGGGTCTTTCAACAGCTTGCCGACGGTGCCCTTGCCGGCCTGGATCTCGTCAATGATGGTGTTGAGCTTGTCGACGGAAGCATTGGCCTTGTTATAGAGCTCGTCGCTTGCGACCAGTTTGCCAATCGAACCTTTTCCGTTGGCGATCTGATTCACCATACCCTGCACTTCGTTGAGGGTGGTATTCAAACGGTTATAAAGGCCCTGGTCGTAGATCAGCTTGCCGATCGAACCCTGGCCGCTCTCGATGAAGCCGATGATGCGATCCACGCGGCGGACGAGAACATCGACGTTCTGCAAGGTGGTCTGGCTGGAACGGACGACGTCCTGGATATCCGGATGATCGCGGATCTGGATCTCGGAGCCCTCGCCAACCGTTTGCGTAGCCTTTGCCTGGGTGCGATCGATGTCAATGAATGTCTCGCCGAGG
>DASTGW010000408.1:0-7431 GCA_035718705.1 Terriglobales bacterium
GAAAGACCGCCTGCGCAGTGAATTGGACTACGAGGTGAATCGCAGAGCCCACGCGGAGATTCAGGGATTGGCCAGGAAGCTGAATCTGCTTAGTGATCGATTGGGTGATGTGGAGGATTTGGTGAGAGAGAAGAAATAAGAGTGGTAAGTGGTAAGTTGTAATTTGGTGAGTCACGCGCTTGGGAGAATGGCACAGGACGAGATCCCTGTGCCATTTCTTAGTTTTGCCTCTTGCGTTAAACCATCGCTGGTTCTGGGTGCAGGTGCTCGATCTGTTCGCGGACGGCATGCGACAGCCGTTTGATTCCCTCTTCAATTTGCTCCGGTTTGGCGTTCGAGAAATTCAGCCGCATGTTGCGCTTGCCCTCGCCATCGGGGAAGAAGCAGTCACCGGGGACGAACGCAACGTTCTGATGGATTGCGGTCATCAGCAGTTCATTGCAATCGACTCCTTCAGGCATGGTGATCCAGAGGAAGAGTCCGCCGCTGGGGTGAGTCCAGGTAACTTCCGAGGGGAAGTATTTCTTGAGCGCAGCCAGCATTACGTCGCGACGCTGGCGATAGACCTGTCGAATGTGCTTGACGTGCTCGTCGAGGAAGTTCTCTTTCGCGACTTCATAAGCGACCATCTGGTTGAAGGTGCTGGTGTGGAGGTCGGCTCCTTGCTTCAGTTGAACCAGTTTGTTAATGACTTCCGCGGGCGCGACGATCCAACCCAGGCGAATGCCGGGCGCGAGCGTCTTGGAGAAGGTGCTGAGGTAAATCACGTTACCCAGGGAATAACCGTGATCGCGACGCAGGTTGACACGATCGAGGACAATGAGGGGCGCAATGTGTTCGCCTTCATAACGCAGCTGACCGTAAGGATCGTCTTCGATGAGCGGGATGCCGTACTTGTCGGACAAAAATACGAGTTCCTCGCGGCGCGATAACGACAGGGTGACGCCACTGGGATTCTGGAAATTCGGCAGGATATACATGAACTTCGGGCCCGAGCGAAGGGCCTCCTCGAGGAGGTCGGTCCGGAGGCCGTCGTTATCGGTGGGAACACAAACGTAATCGGGGCCGAAGACATTGAATGCTTGTAATGCGCCAAGATACGTGGGCGCCTCGACGAGGATGCGATCTCCGCGGTTAATTAAAAGTTTTGCTATTAGATCAAGGGCTTGTTGCGAACCGCTGGTAAGCATCACGTTGTCGGCGGTGGCGAGAATTCCATAACGCTGGAGATTGGCGGCGATCGCTTCGCGCAGGGGCAAGTAGCCTTCGGTTGTACTGTACTGCAAAGCGGCTGCGCCCTTGTCGGCGAGGACCTTTTGGCAGGCGTCCTGAAATCGTTGAACGGGAAAGACTTCGGGAGCAGGCAGGCCGCCACCGAAAGAGATGACGTCGGGATTTTGAGTCAGCTTCAAAAGCTCGCGAATGGCCGAGCTCTTTATCGTGCGCGTTCGCTGGGCATAACGGTGAGACCAGGGCGTTCCCATATAGGTCCTCCATAAAAAATCTATGGGGGCCCCGTACGATTTGCAGTGACGCACGTTACGGGAACAGGTTTACACTAAGCACAATCAAGCAAGGAAAGGCGGACGGTTGTATTTCGTGTAACGGAAACGCTTACACGCGACGTGCTCCGTCACTGCGAGAAACAAACCTCCCGCCTGAGTTAGTGGAAGTCTCGAAAGCAAAAATGGGTGCTTCGCAAGCCTGGCCGATGGCCAGCAAGCAAGGACGTACCGAGCAACGCATCAGGAACGTTCGATGCGTTTGACTTCCGCCGCCAGAGCGGCTTCGATTTCCGGGGAGCTGCGTTCGCCACGCGCCACACGGCTAACGTAGGAACGATCAACTCCCAGCTTTCGAGCTACGCGGCTGTAAAGGCCGCGGTAGAGTTGGTATCGCTTGAAATTCGATTTGCTGTTAGTATTCGATGTCACCAATGGTGACTCACCCGGTTAGATGGAATGATCTTGCCGGATGACAAGCTATAACTCGAAAGTTAGCGTGTCAAGGACGAATGTGCGCGCTGCCGTGTAACTCGCAAAGCCCTCCTGGGCGACCCGAATCGAAAAGGTTCGGGGTCGTCTAAGCCTGAGCCAAACCGAATTCGCAAACCGCCTCGGTGTGTCCGCTATGGCCGTATCGAGATGGGAGCGAGGCATCAACGAACCACCCGCGAAGTGCTATGTCACCCTGGCCAAGATGTCCGGTGCAGAAGATTGCTGGTTCTTCCTGGAACGGATCGGACTGACCAAGCGTGAGCTATCGCGGATGATGTAGGGCCAAGGATAATGAAATGCCCCGGGTTGTCGTCCCGGGGCATTGATCATCCTTAGTACGGCTAAGCCGTGCTCTGCATGGAGTTCGAGGATCCTCGTAAGAACGTAGGACTGCGTCGCAGGTAGTCCTGAATTCGATCTCGGAAACTCCGGCTTAACGAAAGCTCCTTCCCTGTCCGCAGGACGACGATGTACTCGCCGTTATTGCAGGGCTGTAACTCTCGAATTTTTTCCAGGTTGACGATGATCGAGCGGTGGATACGCATGAAGCGCCGTGAGTCGAGCTTCGCCTCAAAGGCATTCATGGTCTCACGCATCAGGTACTCTTCACTGCCGGTATGAATGCGCACATAGTTGGCCGCGGCTTCCACCCAATCGATCTCCTCGGACTTGAGGAAGACCACGCGACCTCCGGACTTAATCACAAGGCGATCGGATGCCGGCATGGGTTGGGGGCGCACATCGTGAAGCATGGCGAGCAGGCGAGTGGTGATTTCACCGGTTCGCGAGCGCTCCACCTGGAACCGTGCACGTTGCAAGGCTTTGTGAAAGCGTTCTTCGTCAAAAGGTTTCAGGAGGTAATCAAGAGCATGAGTTTCGAAGGCCTGCACGGCATACTGGTCATAAGCAGTCACAAAGATGACGACCGGCATGTTCTCGGCGCCGACTTGCTCAAGGACACCGAAACCATCCACTTCGGGCATTTCGACGTCAAGAAAAAGGAGGTCAGGTTGATGGTGGTCTAAAGCGGCTACCGTTTCCTTGCCATTCTTGCACTCCGCGACGATCTCTACCTCTTTATCGCCCGAAAGCAGACGGCGAATCCGGTTCCGCGCCAATGGTTCGTCATCAGCTATGACAACTCGGATCATGAACGCACCCCTTCCAGCGTTGGACGAACCGGGATGGAATTGGTGAGCGGCTGGTTTGGAACTTCCACTTTCTTCAACGACGCGTGGAAGGGCAGTACCAGCCGGACTTCCACGCCGCCCTCCGGCAAGTTATTGAGTTCTAAGGAGTGATCTTTGCCATACAGGAATTCCAGACGAGTCCGAGTGGTGCTGAGGCCAATGCCAAAATTGGCCGCTGGCGAATGGCCGTTCGTCTTGAGTCCCGGGCCGTTGTCGCGAATGTAGACACAGAGGCGCGTTCCCTGGATTTCGGTCTTGATGCGAATCAGCCCGGACTTCGAACTCTTGCTGATCCCATGCCGGACGGCGTTTTCCACAAGTGGCTGCAACATCAAGTTGGGCACCCGGGCGTCGAGCGTCTCGGGAGCAATGTCGTAATCGATCTCGAGGCGGTCCTGGAAACGCGTTTCTTCGATCTCGAGATAGCCGCGAACGAAGTCCAACTCCTCTCGGAGCGAAACCTCCTGAGTTCCAATGTTCTCGAGTGTCATGCGCAGGAGGTCACTGAGGCGGGTAATCACGCGCTCGGCGACGTGGACGTCGGAATGCATCAGCTCGGTGATGCTGTTGAGGGTATTGAAGAGAAAGTGCGGATGAAGCTGGACTTTCAAGGCCATTAATTGCGCCTTCGCCAACTGGGTTTCAAGAACCGAGGTGCGCAGTTCGCGGTCACGATATCGCTGGTAGTACATCCAGCCCTGGACGATGCAGACGATGGTGAAGTAGATGAAGATGTCGTCACTGCCCATCATGAGGAAGTTACGTTGCATGGAGTGAGCAAACGATTCCTTCGCCGTCATGTCTGGCCAGATCCACGGATTTAGCAGGCTGGTGATAGTTGAGTGGAGAAGCGCCACACACGGAGCGGCGAGCAGATGGACCAGCACGGAGCGAACCCACTTGCCCCTCTCTAGAGGAAATCGTCGCCCGATCCGAACGACGAGGGGACTGAAGCCGCCCCATACGGCATAGGCCGCGAAGTACAGAGGAGCCAGGCTGATCCAGTCGATCGGATGATTGATCGCCAGACGCCAGGAGTAGGAGAAGCTAGTGCAAGCGGCGGACCAGCCGAGCCAGAACAGCGCGACAAGTCCCCACTTAACGGTGTGGGTCATCCGCACGGGACCCTCCAGAGCATGAATGGTAGATGAAAAGAGAAAAGGCCGCTTTCATGCAACTCTTATTTTGAGGGCAGAACGCTCTTTGCGGTGACTTGAAAAGTAAAGATTCTGTTGCGGCTGAGATGTTCATCCCGAGGACTTTGCATCTCGTCCCTAGCCCATTGCGTTTCCTGAACTTCGGGCAAAGACTGTACGTAACCTGTGTCAGTTACGCCTGCCGGAAGTGGGTAGCGGCAGTGCTGGTTTCCCAAGGCACCCGTCCTGATGGACGCACAACCGCGGAGTAAACGAATGAAGTTCGCATCCGTTTTCCTGTCGTTAGTGATCGCCTGCGGTTCGGCAGCAGCGGTAGATAAACCGATGGCCGGATCCTCTCATTTTGGCAACAGCGATGAACTGCTCTTACCGGCAAACTATCGCAACTGGATTGCGATGTCGCCGACCACGCCAGGATTGCCGGCACATCAACACAATCATCTGGCAGGAAAACTCTACGTCGAGCCATCTTCCTACGAACAGTTTCGCAAGACGGGTGTCTGGCCAAATCGCACGGTGATCGTACTGGAGCTTCGCACCGGCAAGCCGGTTCCAAAGGGAGCCTGCGACATAATGGGACTGGAAGCCGCGATGAAGGACGATTCGCGTTTCCCGGACCCTTGGAGCTACTACGGCATTGTGTACGATCGCCCGGCGCAGTCCGGCAGCACGAAGCTTGCGGCTGCCGATTGTAAGGATTGCGATCAGCCGCTCGACTCGATGTTGGCAATGGCCTTCCCCACGCTTCGAGCCGTGATCAACGCCAAGCCCGCGGCGATGTCGCCCGGACTCTTCTAGCAGCAGCCCTTCGAACAGAGAGCCGTCCTCCTGAACAGAGGACGGCATTTTTGTCCGCCTGAAACTCTCCCCTCGCCTGCGTATCTCAAAGATGGAGGCCGCTGGGGCGCGCAGTCCATTGCAGAAAGTCACTCAGATTGAAATCACCTGCCGGCAAGTTTGGCGCGAGATCTCCAACTACCTGGAAAATGATCTCGCTCCAGAGCTGCGTGATCGTATACAGAGACACCTGGCAATTTGCAGCCACTGTCGGGCACTTATGGATGGGACACGAAATACCGTTACCATCGTCGCGGATGAACGCGCGCTGGAACTGCCAGAGGATGTACGAAAACGTCTCTATACACGATGGCTGGACCACCGGAAGAACCAGGGAGACAGTTGAGCCTTGTTTCCTTACCAGGGACGGACTTTAGAGTAGTCCTTGCCTTGTGCCCAGGAACCATCGAAGCCAGGCGCAAGGGCGTCGCGCATCATGAGGCGGGCGCGAAGAAGGCGAGTCTTCACCGAAGCTTCTGAGATTCCCAGCGTCTTTGCTGTGTCGGCGATATTCATCTGTTGAATGTCGCGGAGGATGAACACTTCCCGGTATTTTGGCTTCAGAGATGCCAGAGCTTTCTTGAGCGCTTCGCGGAGCTGGTTCTTCTCCAGTGCTTCGGAAGGAATGTCGCGCCAGTCAGCGAAATCGCGCGGGATGTAATCACCTTCATCATCGGCCAGGCCCTCGTCGACCGACTCATACAGGTGGCGCCGGTCTTTGCGTAGACGCAGCCGCGCTTCATTGATGACGATCTGTGTGAGCCACGTGCTGAACTTGGCTTCCATGCGGAAATAGCTCAAGTTCTTGAATGCTTTCAAGATCGCTTCCTGGCAGGTTTCTTCGGCATCGGCATCGTTACTCAGAATCGATAGGGCCGCGTAGTAAATCCCTCGCTCATAGGGGCGAATGAGTTCGTAGAAACACTCCGCTTCGCCGGCGAGTACACGCCGGATGAGCAAAGTTTCGGCAGCGTTCGGGTTGACCGAGGGCGAAGCCACGGGCAAAGCTCCTGGTGATTCCGTTGATGCTTGAGATGTACGTTGCGAACGCAGGGTCGAGGGACGTGCTCCAAGGCGGCCCTCATGGCGACCGGCCCTCGTGATTCTCGCGCTCTGAGTTTCCGTCATTATAAAGACCGACCCTTCAAAAGCAATTGCTGCCGAGGGTAGCCGCCCGATATCGATTTCCCGTCAACAAACATGTCGGTCCGGTGTAGGATTGCCAACACTCGTCGGTGGGGACGAGGAGTTGCGTCGTGGGATTCCACAGGCCCGCAGAAGTTCCAGGTAGCATCTACAAATTTCATCGGCAGCCTTTGTCACCAATCTGTCATTGCGGAATCGTATTGTCCGTGAATGCCTCTGCTCCAGTGCGCGCCAGCAAGACCGGCCATGCTGCTCCCGTAATGATGTTTCCGGGACGGGGTTTTCGCTATGCGCTGAAGACGCACTGGCCGGAATACCTGATGGAAGGTGCAGAGTTAGCGCTGTTCATGATTTCGGCGTGCGTCTTCACGGTGTTGCTCTTCCACCCGCAGTCTCCTGTAGTGAATGCTCTGCCAAACGCGCTAGCAAGACGAACGCTGATTGGCTTGGCTATGGGAATAACTGCGATCGCAATCGTTTATTCCCCCTGGGGCCAGCAATCAGGAGCGCACTTTAATCCGTCTTTTACGCTGACGTTTTGGCGCCTGAAGAAGATCAGCGGGCCCGATGCACTCTTTTATGTGGTCTCGCAGTTTGCGGGCGGGATTTTCGGGGTTTGGTTTTCTCGATTGCTGGTGGGAGCGACCCGACTCTCAGATCCGCAGGTTCTTTATGCCGTCACGGTTCCGGGACCACAGGGTACCGCGATCGCCTTCTTCGCCGAGGCGCTGATCTCATTCCTGCTGTTCTTCGTTGTACTGGTGGTTTCGAATCGAAAGTCGATAGCTCGCTACACGCCGCTCTTCGTGGGCTTTCTGGTAGCGATCTACATAACGTTCGAATCACCTCTGTCGGGCATGAGTATGAATCCCGCGCGGACGCTTGGTTCGGCGATTATTCCGCACGTCTGGACTTCTCTCTGGATCTACTTCACGGCTCCGGTACTGGGGATGCTCTCCGCCGCGGAGCTCTTTGTTGGACTGCGCGATAGTGCTCCGCACTGCGCCAAGCTGCACCACCACAATTCGAAGCGCTGCATCTTTCACTGCGCCTTCGAGCAGATGAATTGAGGATCGTTATGGCTTACGACACACATTACGACGT
>DASTGW010000409.1:0-2062 GCA_035718705.1 Terriglobales bacterium
AGGTTGTTGAGCAGGCTCTCCGGGATGGGAACGTTGTAACCCATCCCCTTCGATAGTTCGCGGTAGTGCTTCTCGACTCCGGCGAGTCCGCCGACGGGAGAGCCGTCAGTGGGATCGCGCGGAACCTGCCAGTCGGCAAAAACCGTGCGCAGGCCGGCGTAGTGCGCGAGGAGGACAGTGGAACCGTGGTCCTCGTCGGGATACCGTTCGCAGCGCCAGTCCAGTCCCTTCGGCGCGTTGGCGGCAACGAAGCGGCGGAATTCCTCGAAGCTGTCGCTCATCGGATTGCGGGTGTTGCCTTCGCTGGCGAGCGAGAAGAAGAGTGTCTTCTTGAGATCGGGATGGGAGGCGAGAAACTGCTCGGCTTGATGCAGGGTTTTGCCGTCGTCCCACCAGAGGCTGGGGCTGACGGCGATGTAGGCGTTGAACATGTCGGGATGGCTGGTCAGCGCATAGATCGCAAGCAGACCGCCGAGGGAGTGTCCGGCGAAGATGCGATAGGGCGCGGTGCGATAACGCTTTTCGACTTCCGGCATCAGTTCGGTCTTGATGAATTCGAGGAACTTATCGGAGCCTCCGCTGGTCGGGTTGGGAGTGGAGGTGCCATCGCCATTGCGGGTTGGCGCGTTGGTGGGCGTGAGGTCGCGAGTGCGGTCGGTGTTGGTGATACCGACGACGATCATCTCAGGCATACGACCGTTGGCAACGAGGAAATCGATGGCAGCGGCGGACTCGTTGACGTGGGTGGGCGCGTCGGTTTCGTAGAGGACGGGATAAACGGTCTTGCTCTGGCTGTAGTTCGCTGGCAGTCGCACCCACATGAGTCGGTCTTCGTTGAGAACCTTGGAGTGGATTTCGAGGCGCTGCGGGGGAGGAGCAAAGACCTCCTGCTGAGCCTGAGCGAAGCTGAAAATCGAGAAGAAGATTATGGCTAGCGGGGCGAAGCGAAGCTTCATGATGGACCTCGTGAAGAAAGCAAAAAATAGCATTGCAGGAGCGCGAGCACAATTGCGGATGGGAGTTTGCTGGGACGGGAGAACAGCGATGGATTGATGATCGGGAAATTAGGTCATTGAGGAAGCGTGGTTCGTGATTTGTGGCTCGTGCTTGGAAAAAGACTTTGGTTCGGGGGCGCCAGGTTCTCTCCTGATGCATCATTTGCGGTGCGCAAAGAAATTTGCGCCGCTTCCCGCAGCCACACCATCAAGAGAAGCAAACCTCGCACTGGGCCGGCCAAATGCTCATATCCCCTGAAAGGCCAGACCAATGAGAATGACAGCTCGAAGTCTGATTTTGTTCTGTCTGATGGCTGGCATCGCCATGGCGCAAGAGCCAAAGGTGACGCCGCTGATGTCAAAAACAATGCCGGATCTGCCTGGGAAAGAAGGGTTGATGCTGCTGGTGGAGTATCCGCCGGGCGGCGCTGATCCGATTCATCGCCATAATGCGCATGCATTTGTGTATGTGCTGGAGGGTTCGGTGGTCATGCAAGTCAAGGGTGGAAAAGAAGTCACCCTCACACCTGGTCAGACCTTCTATGAAGGCCGTGACGATATCCATACCGTTGGGCGAAACGCGAGCAAAACCAAGCCTGCGAAGTTCGTAGTCTTCCTCGTGAAAGAGGAAGGCGCTCCGGCGTTAATCCCTGTTAAGTAGTTACAGAGTGCCGTTGCGCATCTCTGCATTCCGCACACAAGTCTGAGTAAAGCTCAGCTTTCCCTGGTCCGATAGAGGGCCATGATCGAGAGGACAATCATGAAAATTGTTGTGATCGGCGGAAGCGGCCTGATTGGAAGAAAACTGGTGAAGATACTCCGTGAACACGGACATGAAACGGTGGCGGCCTCGCCCTCATCAGGCGTGGATACGCTCACCGGCGAGGGCCTGGCAAAAGCGATGAAAGGCGCGCAGGTTGTGGTCGATGTAACGAACTCACCTTCGTTCGAAGACACGGCGGTGATGAAGTTCTTCGAAACGTCGACGCGGAACCTTTTGTCGGCGGAAGCGTCGGCCGAGGTGAAGCATCATGTGGCGCTGTCGATTGTGGGAGCGGAACGCAATC
>DASTGW010000410.1:0-11762 GCA_035718705.1 Terriglobales bacterium
CGCACACTGGCGGCGCACCGTTTACGCACGGCGCTGACAATGTTTGGAATCATCTGGGGCATTGTGTCGATCGTGCTGATGGTGGCGGCTGGGGAAGGGCTGCGAGTCGGCCAGGCCAAAGTGGCGTCGAATTTCGGCAAAGACATCATGATCGTTTTCGGCGGACGCACCAGCCTGCAAGCAGGCGGGCTTCGCGCGGGCAGACGCATCCGATGGGAAGATACGGACGCCGCCGTTCTCGAAAAAGAAGCTACGGATTGCAAGTACGCAATCCCCGAGCTGGGACGAGATGAAGTTCGCATTACCAGCCGCTACAACAACGCAGCGCTGCTGGTGACGGGATCTTTGCCGCCGTTCGGCGACATACGCTCCATCAACGTTGCCGAGGGACATTTCTATACATGGGAAGACCAGCAACAGGCGCGGCGGGTGGTGGTGCTGGGATCGGAAGTGAAAAAGCAATTGTTCGCCGCGCGGCCGGCGCTAGGGGAAACAGTTCAGGTGGGAGACTTCCCTTACACCGTGATCGGCGTGATGGCGAAGAAAGACCAGGACTCCAGTTACGACGGCCGTGACGTAAATAAGTTGTTCGTGCCCTACGCGGCGATGCAGAGAGATTTTCCAGCCAAGCCGCCTGATACGGCGCATACGCTCGATCGACTGCTAGTGGTGCCGGCATCGGTGGAACAGCATGAGGCCTGCAAGTCAGAGACGAGAAAGGTGCTGGGACGGCTGCACAACTTCGATCCTGAAGACAAAGAGGCAGCCGGAATTTGGGATACGGTGCAGGAAGCTGCGGCATTTCGTCAGATGACGGACGGCATGAAGTACTTCCTAGGCGCGGTGGGGATCACGACATTGCTGCTCGGCGGGTTGGGCGTCATGAACGTGATGCTGGTGGCGGTACGTGAACGCACACGAGAGATTGGCGTGCGCAAAGCGGTGGGAGCGGCGTCGCGATCGATCATTCTGCAATTCTTTGCCGAGACGATGATCATCGTGTTTCTGAGCGGCGGCGTCGGTTTGACGATCGCGTTCGGACTCTGCGGAATGGTGAACCTCATGCCTATGCCACCGTTCTTTGCTGGATTATTGCCGACATGGAGTTCGGGTCTGCTGGCGACATCGTTGCTCGGCCTCATCGCTGTGGCGTCCGCGGTCTATCCCGCGAAGCGAGCCGCCTCGATCGATCCGATTGAAGCCTTACGGTACGAGGCAGGAGGCTAACATGCTTTTTGAAATCTTCCGAGAAGCGTGGGCAGCCCTGCAGCGCAGTCGCGTACGAAGCGTGCTGACGATGGCCGGGATCGTTTGGGGCATTGCGGCGGTGACGCTACTGATCTCGTACGGCGCGGGATTTCGTGCGGTGCTGGTGCATGCGTTCTTTGCCTTCGGCAAAGGCGCGGTAGTTTGTTGGCCACAGCAGACCAGCGACCAGGCCGGCGGTCAGCGAGCGGGCAAGGTGGTGAAGTTCGAGCAGGAAGACGTGGATCTGGTTCGGCAGAACGCGAGCCTGGTGAAGATGGCGTGCCTGGAAAGCGTACGTTTCCGGGGAATCGCTTACGGCGATTCACTGGCGGACACGGCGATACGTGGGGTGTGTCCCCAGTATGGCGAGATGCGCAACGAGGTTCCCAGTGAGGGGCGCTGGATTAACTCGAGCGATATCGTGGAACGGCGGCGGGTGGTATTTCTCGGGGAGCGTCTGTATCACAAGCTTTTCAAAGGACGGCCGGCGGTTGGGGAAGACGTGCGCATCGATGGAGTGCGGTTCACCGTGATCGGCATCATGGACCGCAAGATGCAGATGAGCAACTACTTCACCAGTGATGATGAGTCGGCGTTCATCCCTTATAGCGCAGCGGGCGACCTGTGGGACACCAAGCATGGAGACGTACTCGTGTTTGAACCCGTGGCTCCACAATTCGAAAAAGCTGCAATGGCGCAGGTGAGGGAAGTGGTTGCCAACCGGCAGGGATTCTCACCGACAGACGAAAAAGCAATCCAGATGTTCGGGCGCGAAGAATTCCGTCCGATCATCGACGGAATCACGATTGGACTCGAAGTGCTGTTGATGTTTATCGGAGCGCTGACGCTGGGGATTGGCGGCGTGGGCCTGATGAACATCATGCTGGTCTCGGTGGATGAACGCATTCGCGAGATCGGCATTCGACGGGCGCTGGGAGCAAGAAAGCGGCATATTCAATTCCAGTTCCTGTCGGAAGCGATGGTGCTGGCATTGGCAGGCGGTGCGATTGGAATCGTGATTTCGTATGTCATTGCGGCATGTGTGGGCACAATTCCGCTCCTTGGCGGCCTTTATGAAGA
This sequence comes from Terriglobales bacterium, assembly GCA_035718705.1. GTDB lineage: Bacteria > Acidobacteriota > Terriglobia > Terriglobales > Acidobacteriaceae > DATMXP01. The sequence goes on from DASTGW010000410.1 coordinate 2,329, forward strand.
CACGAGCGGGAAGGCGGACATTCATCTTCTGATCTCGGGACAGACGGTGTTGCTGTCAACGATCATCCTGATGCTGGTGGGAACGCTGAGCGCGTGGGTGCCGGCACGAAGAGCGGCGAAATTGGATCCCGTGGAAGCGCTAAGGTATGAATAAAGGCAAAGATGAGTTGAAGGCGTCAGAACTGGTCGTGACGCGCCCGGGCGGTTCCCTTCCTTGAATCCACAGATCAAAAAGCCTCCGAATCAGGCACTGTGACGCATTAGAATCAAAACTGAACATTTTCCACAATAGCCTTGAACTTTCCTTCGATTCGGAAGGTTTGGGACGTAAACTAACGCAACGATTTGTCGTCATTGCGCTTGGGACGATTGGCATGCTTTTTTTTTCCGTGCTGCTGGTGGCAGCCATTATCGGGTTGATCTGCTGCACCGGGTTCCTGGTCCTGCTGCTCTTTTCGGTGTACCGGTTCCATTCGCGGCAGCAAACTCCGGCTGAGGGATTTCAGCCCGCAGTGACGCTGTTGAAGCCCTTATGTGGACTCGAGCCACGGCTGGCAGAGAACCTGGAGAGCTTCTTTCTCCAGGTTTATCCCCAATTCGAAATCATCTTCGGTGCGCGGAACGCGGAGGATCCGGCGATCCGTATTGTTGAGCGGCTGATGGCGAAGTATCCCTATGTGCCTGCGCGAGTGTGCTATTCAGGGGAACCCGACCGTCCCAATGCCAAGGTTTGCTCCCTTGAAAAGATGGTAGAGCACGCCAGGGCTGACGTTTACATCATCAGTGACTCCGATGTTCAAGTCGGGCCCAAGTACATAGCGGAAGTGGTAGCTCCGCTTGCGGATCCACAGGTGGGACTGGTGAGCTGCCTGTATCGCGGTGTACCGACCGGCGGCCTGTGGAGCAGACTTGAAGCGCTGGGCATGTCGGTGGAGATGACCTCCGGGGTGGTGGTCTCCAATGTGCTCGAGGAGATGAAATTTGCGCTGGGGCCCACAATGGTGGTGCGCCGGGATGCGGTCGAAAAAATGGGAGGAATCGGCGTTCTGGCTGAGTATTGCGCCGACGATTACCTGCTTGGAAATCTCGTCGCGGGCCAGGGGCTGAAGGTGGTAATTCCTAACCACGTGATCGATCACATCGTATTGAACCGTAGCTTTATGGATTCGGTTCGGCACCAGGTGCGGTGGATGAAGAGCACGCGCTTTTCACGTCCCAAAGGCCACTTTGGCACAGCGCTGACGTTTGCGATGCCATTTGGAGTACTGGGCCTGGTTGCCGGATTCGGGGCAGGTCGCCCGGTGCTGGCGCTAAGCTTGTTGGGATGGGCGGTGCTGAATCGCATGATCATGTCACTGGCGAGCGGGTGGGGAGTGGTACATGATTCGAATGCCGTTAAGTACTGTTGGCTCTATCCGCTGCGCGACCTGATGGGATTTTTCTTCTGGACCGCCAGCTACTGGGGCAAGGAGATCGTATGGCGGCGCGAGCGATATAAGCTCAGCTATGGCGGAAAGATGGTTCGCGTTTGTGTTGAAGGCCAGCCAGCGACTTCAAGGTCGGTTGCTGTAGACAACCTTGCCTGATGCTTCGGCGATTGCATACTTCTGAGCGGGTAGCTCTGTTTCCACTTTCTTCAGTAAATGCGGCGGTACGAACAGGAATACCCGCTGGGGTCCATTCCATGCCTTCCGCAGGTCGTCATCACTCAAGAAAATATGCGGCGAATCGGGGAAGGTTGATCCGAACCACATCGACGTGGTTCGTCCATTCACCAACTCGATGGGGCGGCGCAGGTAAAAGAGCAAAGAAGATCCGAAGGCCTGGTCGCCATAGATCATCACTTTGTCTTCGGGTTGGGCGCGTTGCTCAATGACCGCAGCTAGTTGTCGCGAAGACATGTAAGGGCCGAAACGCACGAGCGCGATGTGCGCGGCGACGAGGAACAATCCCATGCCCAGGGCGATCGTCCATGTGGCGGCGTAATGCTTCTTCTTCACCCGCAGTGCCAGCGAGGTGAGCGGGAAGAAGATCAGAGCGATCGCCGCCAAAGCCGAGGGCAAACGGAGTGCCGCGAATGAGGTGCCGGTCAAGTCGAGCATATGCGACATGGAGAGGGTGTCGTCGGCCATGTTGTGGCTGAGCACGGTGCCGATGTCAGGCACGAACGGCAGGTTGCGGGACACCCAGAGCCCCGTCAAAAGCGCGATGCCTCCGGTAATGGCAAGAGCCGCGGAAGCCGCTGTGGTGGCGATCAGCCATTTTCGATGCAGCTGTGTTTCTTCTTCCTTCGCAATGGTGGCAGCGATCAGCAGCAGCAGCGGGAAGTACGCCGGGAAGGTGTAGTACTCCTGGTTGGTGGAGAAAGCGAAGAACACCAGAACCACTCCGGCCCAGCACCAGAACAGGAGGCGGCTCTTGCGCGCAAAGCCAGTCTCTCCGCCTTTCGGGCTCAACTCCCGACGCGCATCGCGGGCGACGAGCGGCAAATACGCGCTCCAAGGGAAGAGCCAAACGAGATGCAATGCCCAGTAGAGGCCCGCGGGAAGCTTGTTGTAGTCCTTGGGATACCTTTTTCCAAGGAAACGCAGCACATGCTCATTGACGAAGTAAAACCAGAAGAAGCCGTGATTGCGGATGCCGGCGAGGATATGCCACGGTGCGGCGATTGCGAAGACCAGCAACAATCCAACGGGCAGGTGAAACTCGCGCCAACGACGCCAGTCACCGCTGAGCAGAAGGTAAAACAGTGCGGCCGTGCCGATAATGACCAGCGCGACCAAACCCTTGGTGAGGACCGCTAAGGCCGCGCAGGCATATCCCAGATACCAACTTCGCTTCTTTCCCAACTCCAGTGCGGTCAGGAATGAGTACAGCGACATTGCAATGAAGAGGCTGAGCAGAGCTTCCGGTATCTGTATTCGTGTAAAAAGATAAAACCCGGCGGCAGTGACAACAAACAAGCCACCGTAGGTGCCAGTTCTTACGTTGAAAGCGCGGCGTCCCCAGCGCCAGGCGAGGATCGCCAATCCCAAGATCGCGAGAGAATTAGGCAGACGGCTGGCAAATTCACCGGCCCCGAACAAGTGGTAGCCGGCCGCGTCCATCCAATACATCAAAGGTGCCTTCTCGAGATAGCGAACGCCGTTCACATGTAAGGTGACGTAGTCGCCGGTCGCGTACATTTCGCGGGCAGCTTCGGCGTGAGTGGAATCGGCGTCATCGAGTAACGGAGGCGTAAACAGAGATCCTGCATAGACGAGCAGGAAAAGCGCGACGATCGGAATCCATGAGTGGGAACGCCGTGCAGAAGATCGCACTCCTGCGGCGGTCACAACGGGGCTAGCGGTGGTTGTCAAAAACTGGAACTTCCTACTGGGACATAAAAGTGCTTACCTAATGGTAACAGGGAAAGCCTAGGCAAATGGCCTGCTCGGAACCTGAATCTTAACCCCAAGTCGAGGCGGAGGCGCTGTCCTCGGCCGTCATGTTTTTGAGGTACATGCGGTGAAAATGATGCAGGCTCTTTTCCTGCTTGGCGCTGTAGCGACCTCGGTCGTAACTCTGTGAGCGCAGGTTACGCTGCACGACTTCACAGATGTGGCCGTCTTCCATTTGAATCTCGTCGCTGAATTTGTAGGTGGATTCAGGTACCTCGGATTTCAGTCGCTGCTCGTCAAAGAACCAGGCAAAGATGGCGACACACTTCTCTGGCCCGAGCGGCAGCACGATGTTCAGCGACATGTTGTCCGGGTAACAGTTGAGCATCCAGTTTGGATAAATCCAGTAATACTCGGCGGCCATGTCGCCTTCCCGCTGCTTATAGCGGCGATCGACAGCGTTCTCGTTTTCTGGCCCACGGATGGGACTCGTCTGCAGAGAATAGCGGTCGAACAATGTGACCTCGTATGCCGTGTAGTCGAGCTCGCGATTGAGGCTGGGATGCACGCTCGGGAGGTGGTAGCCCTCCATGTAGTTGTCGACGTAGGTCTTCCAGTTGCACTCCATGAGGTAATCTTTGCGGCGGAAGAACCTTAGCCTGTCTAACCCAAACTTGGCGGATCGTTCGGGCAAGGTGCCGAGCCAGGATTCGAGAGATTCAGCTTCAGGATCGAGATTCACGAACACCAGTCCTGCCCATTCGGCGGTGCGGATGGGGCGCAAGCCGAAGTCCTCATGGCGGAAATCGCAAACGCCTTCCATCTCCGGTGCCTTGAGGAGTCGGCCATCAAGACCATAAGTCCATCCGTGATAGAGGCAACGGAACACCTTGCGCGAACCGCAACCCTCGGCTGGTGGACCCGCGCGGTGGCGGCAGACGTTGTAATACCCGCGCAGCTTGCCTTCAGTGTCGCGCACGATCAAGAGTGGCTCACCTGCGAGGTCAAAGGTGAAGTAGTCGCCAGGAGTGGCGACCTGTTCGCGCCATCCGATAACCTGCCATGTGCGCGAGAAGATCCGGCGCTTCTCTTCTTCCAGAAAATTGGGATCGAGATAAAAACGTGAGGGCAAGGTGTGTGCGCGTCCGACTTCCTCATGGATGAGTTGATCTTTCATGTTGACGCGCTCTGGCATGTTCAGTAGCCTCCCACGAATCGACCGATTATATCGATCGTTGAGCGCAAACTCGCTCCATGGATACCCAAGCCGCTGTCGAACCTAAAGTTACGCCGGGCATAAGCACTCCGCCGAGCCTGGTACGTGGGTTGTCGTACCGCGACGCCGTTCTGCTCATCATTGGCGGAGTGGTAGCCAGCGCGATCTTTCTTACCCCGTCGGATGTAGCCGCCGCTTTGCCATCTCCCATCTGGTTCTTCTTTGCATGGATTGCCGGCGGCGTTGTGTCGCTGATGGCAGGACTCGCTTTCGGAGAGCTAGGTGCGATGTTTCCGGAGGCGGGTGGACAGTATGTGTATCTGCGCGAGGCCTTCGGTGACTTCTTTGCGTTCCAGTATGGATGGATGATGTTCGTTGCCGGGGCGAGCGGAGGAATTGCTTCGATCGCCGTTGGAAGTGCACGGTTCCTGGGCAAGGCAATTCCGTTTTTGGCATCGGATCATGTGCTGTTCACGATGCCGGGAATTACGTTGCACTTCACATCACGTCCTTGGCACTTCACGACTGGGGACTTAATCGCGTCGTCTTCGATCTTGTTGCTGACGTGGCTGAATGTGCGAGGGCTCCGTCCGGCGGTGATGTTTCAGAATGCGTCCACGTGGTTGAAATACGGAGCGTTCGCGGCATTGCTGGTATTCGGCTTCGCGATCGGGAAAGGGAGTTGGTCACACTTCGCGGCGAATGACTGGACAGCGCCGTTTCATGGGGCGACGTTTTACCCGTTCATGTCAGCGCTGGGCGTAGCATTCATTGCCGTGTTCTGGACGTATGACGGCTGGGTGTATGTTTCCTGGGTTGCGGGTGAAATCAAAGAACCCGAGCGCTCCATCCCTCGCTCGCTCGTGCTCGGCATCGTGATCGTGATGGCGCTGTATCTCGCGATGTGTGCCGTGTACGTTTATGCACTGCCGCTTTCGCAAATCGCGAAAGAAGGCACATTGGCAGAGGCCGCAGCGACCCAGTTGTTCTCGCCAGCGATCGGGGTGTGGCTATCGTTGTTGATTGCGCTGTCGGCATTGGGTGGCACGTCGGTTTGCATCCTGGGAGGAGCGCGGGTCAGTTACGCCATGGGACGCGACGCGCTGTTCTTCAGAAGCATGGGCGACGTTCATCCGCGATATCGAACGCCGCATATTGCGCTGGTCGCGCAAGGAGTTTGGTCGGCTGCGATCGCGTTGACCGGCACCTACGACCAGTTGTTCACGTACACGATGTTTGGGATGGTGCTGTCGTATGTGGCGTGTGTGATCGCATTGTTCGTGTTGCGTCGCAAGCGGCCTGACCTGGCGCGTCCTTACAGGTGTTTTGGGTATCCGTGGCTGCCGGGACTCTATGTGGTGCTGATTGGCGGCTGGATTATCAACACCGTTGTGGAACGCCCGAGCGAGGCGCTGTCGTGCATTGTGCTGATGGCAGTTGGCGTTCCGGGATATCTGTACTGGAAGCGGCGGGCGGCGTAAAACTCACCAACAGAAGCGCAGAGGCACAGAGGGATTTGTTACTAAATGCTCTGTGACATGAGCAGGTTGCCGACTGTCGCCCCCGCTTTGCTATCCTTCCTTCGTGTCAATCTCTTCCAGTCTGGACGCGATTCGTTCTCGCATTGCTGCTGCGGCGCGTCTTTCGGGGCGCAGTCCGGATGAGATCGCGCTGATGGCGGTTTGTAAGACTTTTCCGGCGGAAGCCATTCACGAGGCGTACGCGGCAGGGCAGCGGTTGTTTGGTGAAAATCGCGTGCAGGAGTTCGAGGCGAAGGCGAAAGCGGTGGCCGATCTGGCGGGAATTGAAGTTCATATGATTGGCCATCTGCAGTCGAATAAATCGCGGCGTGCGGTGGAGTTGTTTCAGGCGATCGACTCGGTGGACTCGGTGAAACTGGCGGAGCGACTGGATGCGGCAGCGCGAGAGGTAGAGAAAGTTCTGCCAGTACTGCTGGAGATCAATGTTGGCGCCGAAAAGGCGAAAGCCGGGCTTTCGCTCGATTGGACCGAGATCGAGCCATTGCTGGCGAACGCCGCGCAATGGACGAACCTCGAAATCCGCGGGCTGATGACGGTGCCGCCGTTTACGGATGACCCTGACGGCGCGCGGCCGTACTTCCGCCAATTGCGCGAACTGCGCGAGGAGATCGCACGGCGCAACTACCCTCGGGTGTCGATGGAGACTTTCTCCATCGGCATGTCGCATGACTTCGAAGTTGCGATTGAAGAGGGATCGACGTGCGTGCGGATCGGGAGTGCGATTTTCGGAGCGCGGCAGAAAGCATGATTTCCCTGCGCGAATGCAAAGATGGAGTCACGTTCTCGATCAAAGTTCACCCGCGCGCGAAGAAGAACGCCATCTCCGGAGTAATCGGTGATGCCCTCAAGCTTTCGCTCACTGCTCCACCTGTGGAAGGCAAGGCGAACGAAGCGTGCATCCGATTTTTCGCAGATCTTTTGAGAGTTCCGCGTTCGTCGGTTACCATAGCCGCCGGCGAATCCAGCCGAAATAAAGTCATTCGTGTTCACGGCCTCACGGCCGTGCAGGTGGAAGAGCGTTTGCGATCGCGCTAACCCACATCTGCCAAAAGAAAGCAGATATGCGGCACCAATGACGGCACGGAGGAGACATCTTGAGCTTTTCCCAACGCTGGAGTGACATCCGCACCGGCTTCGAGCGGCCCTTCTGGGTCGCCAACATCAGCGAAATCTTCGAGCGCCTTTCCTATTACGCGGCGTTTGCTTCGCTCGCGCGGTATCTGCACGAAGGGCTCGAGCTGCCGGTGGAAAGCGCGACTTCGCTTGCAGGACTGTTCGGCGGGGCCGTCTGGTTCCTCGCCATCTTCGGGGGGACGGTCGCCGACCGCATGGGCTTTCGACGTGCGCTCTCGCTGGCCTACTTCATCCTCACCTGTGCCTATTTCATGATGGGATCGCTCGGCGCTCCCTGGATGGCCGGCGTTCGCCACGCGGTACCCATCGTGCCGCTCGCGGCGATTGTTCTGCTGCTGCCCGCGTTCGGCATTGCGCTCGTGAAACCGTGCGTGGTGGGGACGACGGCTCGCGCGTCGAAGGAAAACGTCCGTTCGGTTGGATACTCGATCTACTACACGCTGGTGAACATCGGCTCGACCGCCGGGCCGTACGTGGCGTCAACGGTCCGCAAACATCTCCCGGTCGAGAAGGTCTTCATTGTTTCGTCGGTTAGCGTGCTGCTGATGTTCTTCGCGGTGCTCGTGTTCTTCAAGGAGCCGCGACGCGAAGCCGGGCAGGAAGTGCCGACGCTCTCGCAGGTCGGTCACAACTTCCTGACTGTGCTGACCAACTGGCGATTCATGCTCTTCCTCATCATCTTTTCCGGTTACTGGATTGTTTTCTGGCAGCAATACATCATCCTGCCGATTTACATTCACGACTACGTCAGCCCAACGGCCGACACCGAACTCACGCTCATCGCCGATCCGCTCATTGTGATCTGCTTCACCATGTTGATCAGCCTGCTTACGCAGAAGATCCGTGCATTTTCCGCCGTTATCCTGGGAACGCTTGTGTCGGCGGTGGCGTGGCTGGTTCTGATTGTTCTGCCGAAGTCGGCAATGTTCTTCCACGTCGGCAGCTCGGAGATTTGGGGCGTTGCCGTGCTGGCGTTGATCGTCCTCGCGTTCGGTGAACTTATTCAGCAGCCACGCTATTACGAGTACATCTCGCGGCTGGCGCCTCCCGGACAGCAGGGAACCTACATGGGATTCGCGTTTCTGCCCATAGGCATCGGCTCGCTGCTAGGCGGCAAGTTCGCCGGGGTGCTGTTACATCACTACGGCGAAGTACAACGTCGGCCGGACATGATCTGGGTAGTAGTGTCCGGGGTCGGCTTGGCTACGACGGCTTTGTTGTGGATCTATGACAGGTTGCTGCGGCCCAAATCACAAGACGATCGCGCCGCTTAGGACCGCGACTCTTGTCACAGCCAGCTTTGCCAGGTCCGAGTAGGCTGGCATAGTCATGAAGAAGACCCCTGCCTACATCGCCGCTCACATCCGGAGAGTGCTCGTTAACGGCGCCTCGGCGCCGCACACGGAAGAAGTGCAGCGCTTCTTCAAGGATGAGATTCAGTCGCGAGGATGGTACACGCACGAATTGCGGCGGGTAGCGGTCCGGCTTCGAAAAGCGACGCTGCAAGATGCTGATCTTAAGTTCTTGCTGGCGGTTTGCGACAAGCTATTTCGGGGGCGGGTGCTGGAGGAGAAAATCTTCGCCGTGCTGATGCTTCAAGGAATAGCAAGCGAGTTTGGCGACCGTGAGTTCAAGCTGTTCACGTCGTGGCTGGATCGCATCAGTACCTGGGCTGACCATGATGCGCTGGCATCTTACCTGTTGGGTCCGATGATCGCCGCTGAAGCCAAACGGGCGAAAATTGTGTTCCAGTGGGCGAAGTCACGAGATCGCTGGCACCGCCGGGCAGCGGCCGTATCGCTCATTCGTGCCATTCGCCTGAAGAGGTGTCGGCGAGAGGTAATCCAGATCTCGAACCTGCTGCTGAAAGATCAAGACGATATGGTGCAGAAGGGACTGGGGTGGCTGCTGCGTGAAGCAGCGAAGTGTGACCCGGAGTTCACGATTCCGTATCTGAGGAAGATTCGCACGCGAGCGCCTCGTCTGGTACTGCGCACGGCGTGCGAGACGCTAAGTCCGAGCCAAAGGGAAGAGATTCTTGGAATCGCCAGAAAGGGTGCAGCCGCTTGCGCCTGTTAGGGCGCGTGATTCTGCGAGGCGAAGGCACCTGTTGTTACAATACCTGCGAGCTATCCCATGAACCTTGCTGCGATTCAAGCCGCA
>DASTGW010000411.1:0-14248 GCA_035718705.1 Terriglobales bacterium
AGACAGTCTCCGATCAAAGTTCATTTTCATGAGGCTGAGGTTGGTGTTTTTCAGGCAGACCTGTTGATTGAAGATTCCGTGCTGATTGAATTGAAGGCTGCCAGTGGTCTCGACAAAGCTCATGAAGCGCAGTTGCTAAACTATCTGCGGGCGACCGACATCGAAGTTGGCCTACTAATGAACTTTGGAGAGCGTCCGCAGTTCAAACGCCTCGTGTTCGAAAACACAAGAAAGAATGTCCGCGGCAATCCGGCGAGATCCGCGGCATCCGCGGTTGGTTTGTAAATGAGAATTGGATACGGTTGGGATTCGCATGAGTTTCGCGCTGGCGTGCCGCTGAAGATCGGCGGAGTTGCGATCGAGCACGAGAAAGGCCTCGCCGGGCATTCTGACGGCGACGTGTTATTGCATGCGCTGACAGATGCGTTGCTGGGCGCAGTCGCAGCAGGAGATATCGGTCAGTTCTTTCCGCCTAGCGATCCGAAGTGGAAGGGCGCGGATTCGCGTGTTTTCGTGGAGAAGGCACTGGAGCAGATCCGCGGCGAAGGTTATCGAGTCGTGAATGTTGACTCGACGCTGATCCTGGCGGCGCCGAAGATTGGACCGATCGCAAAGAAGCTGCAGCAGAGCGTTGCCGACCTACTCAACATTGAGCCGAACTGCGTGGGCATCAAAGCCAAGACGCCGGAAGGGATGGGCACCGACCATGCGGCGATTGCGCACGTCGTGGTGCTGCTGGAGAGCGTGAAATAGCAGCCTCTTCTTTAAACAGTGGTTATCTTGCCTTTACGGGCGGACTCACCTTTCAGCATCTGCAGGAAAACGCCCACGACATCGGGATCAAACTGGCGCCCGCTGTGGAGTTCGAGTTCTTCCACGGCTTCGCTGACGGTCTTGCCTTCGGCGAACGGGCGATGCGTCACCATGCTGGTGTAGGCGTCGGCGACATTCAGGATGCGTGAGGCGAGCGGAATTTCGGCGGCGCGGAGGCCGTCTGGATAGCCGCGTCCGTCGTAACGCTCGTGATGGTGACGGACGATCTCCTGAACGCGCTCGCTTCCGGGCACGCAGGCAACGATCTCGGCCGAGAGCACGGGATGCATCTTGATGATGTGGTACTCGTCTTCGGTGAGGGAGCTGGGCTTGCCGAGTAATCGCTCGGGGATGATGAGTTTGCCGACATCGTGAATCTGGGCGGCGAAGACGATGTCAGCGATGTCCTCGGAACTCACCCCTAACTCACGCGCCATCGCCTCGGCGTAGCGGGCGACCGAGGTGCCGTGACCGGCATTGTGACCCTCATGCGCTTCGGCTGCGCGGCTGAGCACGATGATCGCTTCCTTCATCGGCTCGGGATCGTCCTGCAGGCCGGCACACATCTTCTTCAAAGTGGTGACGAGTTCTTCGCCGGCTTCGGGACCCATGTTTTCGCGTTGCAGGAAACCCTCAATATAAGAAGCGACGAGCTGACGTTGCACGGCGATGGTCTCGCCTTCCTCGAATTCCTCCGCCGTTGAGACGCGATTGCCGCCGGCATGCTTGGAGACGTACATGCCTGCGTCGGCGACGCGCATGATGTCTTCCACGGTCGAGCCGTGCAAAGGGAAGCTGGCAACACCGAAGCTGCCCGTGATGTGACGCTCGTTAAGCATGGGGTCGGTGGCGAGCCAGAGGCGCAGGCGCTCGGAGAGAATCTGCGATTGCTCGATACCAGTTTCCGGCATGAGGATGACGAATTCATCGCCGCCGTAACGGGCGACAACGTTGGATTGACGGCACTTTTGCTCGAGGAGACGGCCGACACGGGCGAGCACGAGATCGCCTTCGAGGTGACCCATGCCGTCATTTACTTCCTTGAACTTATCGAGATCAATCATGACGACCGAGAATGGACGTCCGCTACGTGAAGCGCGCTTCCATTCGCCTTGCACGGCTTCGAGGAAGAAGCGGCGAGTCTTGATGCCAGTGAGCCCGTCGGTGATCGACTGCTGCTGCATCTTCTGGAAGACGAAGACGTTGTGCAAGGCGGCGGCGATGAGGTCGGCGAGCGTGCGCAGGATGAGCACATCCTGGTCGGAGAACGCATGCTCTTTGCGGCTCTCGATGTTGAGCACGCCTAGTTGAGTTTCGCCATAGTTCAGCGGCAGACAGAGTACGGAGCGCGCATCCTTAAGAATGCCGGTGAGATAGGTGTCGGGACGCTGGAGCAGGATCATCTCGTTGGAGCGCGCGACCTTGCCCATGATCCCAACGCCGAGCGGAACACGCTTACCGAGGGCAAGGCTGGTTGTGCCCGCTTCGGCTTTTATCTCGATATCCTTGGTGGTGTAGTCGAGAACTCCAATGCCGATGTGATCGAGCTGGAAGTTCTGCTGGATCTGGGTAACGATCTCGTCGAGCATCTGCTCGGCATCCTGGCTGGAGATCGCGCTTTTCGAAACCGTGTTAAGGAAGGCCAGTGAACGAGCACGACGCTGTTGCTCTTCGAAGAGGCGGGCGTTTTCGACGGCAACAGCGACCTGACCAGAGGCGGTCTGCAGCAATTCCACATCGCGTTCGGTGTAAACGTGGTCACGTTCATAGTTCAGCGCGGCCATGATGCCAACCGACTTGCCCTGCATGAAGATCGGCACACCGCAGAACGACTTCGCCGGACGGCCGGGGACGAACGTGGCACCGATGCGCTGACGCATCTGCTCCATCTCGGAAATTACGAGCAGTGGTTGTCCGGTGCGAATTACGTATTCGCTCAATCCGTTCGACAGCTTGCGTGAGCGCTTGGGCTGGACTTCTCCTTCGATCACTTCCAGCTCAAAACGAAGTTCGTGCTCATCGGAGAAGGCGATGTAGAAGGTATGGGTGTCGACGAGAAGGCCAATTTCGCGATGAATGGCCTGTAGAACCTGGTCGGCGTCGAGATGGGAGCTGATCACCTGTCCCATCTGGGTCATGAGTTCGTATTCACGAGTACGGCGCTGGGTCTCCTGCAGTGCGATGTGGTTCTCGAGGGTCATGCCGATCTGCATGGCGAGGCCGAGCAGGAGTCGTATCTGCGATGGACCAAATGGCGCGCGATTGGGATGTGGAAAGAGAACCACGCCAAAATTGCGGTCGCGCGTCTGCAAACTGATGGCGGTGAGGCTGGAGATGCCGTTCTGATTGAGTACTTCCTGCAATTTGGTGAAAAGCCCTTGCGGTCCGGCTGGCAGGGGCTCAGACATGGTGGCGATGTTCTTGAAGGTGACGATACCGCCACGGCGGTACGCCATGTCGATGAGGTACTCGCTGGCTCCGGATGTCTCCAGTGCCTTCAGAAATTCCGGAGAAAAGCCGATGCTCGTCGTGGGCACAACGGTCCGCCAGGGCTTGGCTGCGCAGATGGCGGTCTGCTCTACGGTGAGAAGTTTCGAAAGACGTTCCAGCAGTTTCTGCAGGCTTACAGTCAATTCTGCCGGCGAAACCAAGTGCGTGTTATCGACGTCGAGCGTGGAGAAGTAGAGCGTGTTCTCCTGCACCATGCGGCGCTCGTGCTCGTAAAGCACGATGACCATGGCCAGGCCAAGCAGCATTTGCGGCAATGGCCCAAGGATGTGCCCAACGCTTCCGAGCCAAGTGGCGCCGAAGACGTCGTGAAATTGTCGTGACGACATCAACATTGCCCAGATCGTGAGGGCGAGTGCGACCAGACGAAAGCCGACGAAATCCTTCTGCCGTCCAAAGCGGAAAAAGCGGACGGCGGCGATCAGTAGCAGAACCGCGAGAACTACTTCGAGTTCAACTCGAGCCGTATTGGACTCAAAGACAAAGCGCCCGTTCTCGCGATGAGCTCCGAGCAGATAGACGTTGAAAGCGGTTCCGCCGGCGAAGAGCAGGACGTCGTACCACCTGAGCTTGATCTGCTCGCCATCCACGAGGCGGGTGGAAGCGAGAATGATGAGAACGGTAAGAAGCTGAAAAGACTTGGCGGCGAAGTACCCGGGGGCGCCTCCGTGGCCTTCAATCAGAGCTCCGATGGCGACGTAATAAAGAGTGTAGGAGGCCCAGGCCGCTTGCCATGCGCGGAAGTATCCCTCCCGGCTCTGCTGATAGAGGTAGGTGAAGATGAACAGCAGAACCAGGGCCGTGATACCGGGAACCACGACAATGCCGACGAAGATGGAGTTCATGGCCTAAGCCGTTTTCTTTCTTCGGAAAGGGGCGCGACCTTTCCTCCAGCCGTCCAGACACACTTCTGAGCTGACCGCTACACGGCGATGGTGCGGCAAGAATAGGGTTCTGCAGGGGTTTCGTCAATGCGCGGGAGTACTTAACTGGTGATGTCCGAAGAGCCAACGAGGGCCATGAAGGCCCTCGTCTTCACCGCTACTTACGGCCGTGGAGCTTGATGGAAGCTAAGGCCTCGCTGGCCTGCCTGACCATCTGATCGGGGTTCTTGAGTGAAGAAACCGAAACCGTGGAACCGCAGCAGGAGGCTCCGCCGCAGGCGATGTCTTCCGGGGCGAGAACTTTCATCAGGTCGCGGCCGTAGTCGATGCGAGGAACGGACAAGCTGGTGAGACCAGCAGCAAGCGCCATACTGAGATAGTCGTTCAGGAGGCTGGCACCCGAGATACAGCCGACATAGGCGCTGATGCTTTTCGCCAGTTCGTCGGGAAGTGCTTTCAGAAGTACGATGTCGCTGACGGCAAAATGGCCTCCGGGCTTCAGGACGCGGGCGATCTCACGGAAGACCGAGGGCTTATCGGAAGATAGGTTGATGACACAATTGCTGATGACGTAGTCGACGGTGCCGCTTTCGACCGGCAGCTTCTCGATGAAGCCCTTTCGGAATTCGACGTTGGTGGCTCCGCGTTTTTCGGCGTTCTGGCGAGCAAGAGAAAGCATGTCGTCGGTCATGTCGACGCCGATAACGCGACCAGTGGATCCGACTCGGTTCCAGGCGAGAAAAGCATCGAAGCCTGCGCCGGAGCCAAGATCTAGAACGGTCATGCCGGGCTTGATCTGGGTAAGAGCCAGCGGATTGCCGCAGCCAAGTCCGAGGTTGGCGTCGCCGGCGAGCGCGAGCTCTTCCTCGCTATAGCCGATGGACTTGGCAAGATCTTCCTTAGGTACCGAACAGGCGCTGGCTTCGCCGCGAGCTACGGCGGCATAGTGTTCTTCGACTGCTGAAGTCAGGGTAGCGTCTTTCATTTTGTTCCTCTGATTTCCACCAGCTTGTCCACGGGTTCATTCAGTCCGCAGCAGCCGGTACTTTCAATGGCGTTGTTCAGGAGTTCGAGTGACTCCAGAATCTGCGCACGTTTTTGCTTGGGTATCGACTCAATGATCTGGGTGGTTCGCTCACGCATGAGATCGTCGAGTTGCTGGCGGGTTCGACGACCGGCGTCGGTGATACGAACCGAGGCGGCGCGGCCATCTTCCTGCGAGCCGCGAACGCGTTCGACCAATTTGCGGGCTTCGAGTTTTTCGAGGACGCGCGTCATGGCACTTGGAGTAATGCCGGAAGTGGCAGCGAGGTCGGAGATCCGGGCGCCCTCCTGCGCGACGAGGATGCGGAGAATCGAGCACTGGCGCTGGCTCAGTCCTTCACAGCAGACTTCGTCGGGGCCCACTTGTCCGAGGATGCGGGCAAGCCGTTCGAGTTCGTCCCACCAGTTCTTGATGACGGTAGCGTTCACAGGGGGAAGCATAGGAAATATACTTGCATGTGTCAAGCAATTATTGTGAGGCCGATGAGTGTGGGGTCTAAAATGGGAATTGGTAAATGAAGACCGCACCTGACTTGGCCAGTGCAGGTGCGGTTTCGGTGTGCGAGTGTGCGGTTAAGCTTTGGGCTTGAGGTTGGCGGGCAACGAGAATTCCACGCCGCGCTCTTCGTTTTTATTGATCGTTGCCTTCAGATCCACATCGTCGAGTTTGATCTTGTGCGAGACGGCGGCTCCGAGATCGTAGAGTGTGTCGCCGACGATGGCGTAGTTCTTGATCTCCTTCTGATGGCCGTCCTTGAAGATCACGACAATGGGCTCAGGTTCAGGCAGCGGCTTGGATTCCACGCGGGCGACCGGCTCTTCTTTCACCGGCTGACGGCGTTCCCGTGAGTCCAAGTAGTGCTCGCCATAACGGGAGTCTTCGTCGCCCGGAGCATTGGCGCCACGAGGAACGGGGCGGCGGTCATAGATCGTCTGAGGAGGGCCCATCACTTCTTCCGCTGGCGGTTGAGCTTCTTCCTGCTGGTCCTGCACTTCGACTGGAACCGGGTAAGGATAGGCGTAAACGTAAGTGCCTAACGATCCGCGGTTGTGGTGGTGTTCACCGCGTCCACGATTTCCGTTTTGCAGGTTGAAGGTACCACCAGTCTGTACGGTGCCAGTCTGGAAGTTAATGATCGGATGGAAGCGGCTATCGAAGCATCCGAAGACGCAAGGAGCCGAGTTATAACCATTTGGGCCAAGCGAGGTCACGCTGGCGCCCGGGCCAAAAGTGGGACTACCTAAAGAAGTGACGGAAGCAGGGACTCCGCGCGCCTGGGCGAACATCGCGCTGGAGCCAAGAAGCACGAAAGCCAGAATCGCCCGTTTCACAGGATCATCATACTCCCGAATAGCTGGCCGGGAGCCCTTTCCCTACCTCTATTAGACCCAAAAGTACCGTCCTGGTTGCTGAATTTATGAGGTCTGTCGGGGGTCTTGGACTTTCGTACCCAATCGGGAAAAGCCGCTTCTGCAGTAGTATCCGCCGATGGAACTCCGCTCACTTCTGCTGAGCCGGGACGAGGAGACGATTTCCGTTCTGTCCTGGGCGTTCGAAGACTTGGGCATCACGCCGGAGTTACACGCCAATATTCGCGAGGCCCGCTCGCGAGCCGAAACCCAGAAATTCGATGCCATCGTGGTGGACTGCGACGTTCCAGCAGGGCTGGAATTCCTGGAGAGCACACAGGAGATGCTGGCTAACTGTCAGACGGTAACTTTTGCGATCGTGAATAGTGATCTCGGGATCGCAACCGTGCTACAGCGTGGCGCGAACATGGCATTGCAGAAGCCGATCACGTTAGACATGGTGCGAAGCACGCTTCGCGCGGCCTACGGCATGATCATGGAAGAACGCCGCACACATACACGCTTTTCCGTCGATGTGCCGGCGAAGATTACCGGACTTGGCCAGAGCCCGGCGCAGGGCGTGTTACTGAACATCAGTGAAGGCGGACTGGCTTTCGAGTGCGACACGCCATTTTTGTTGGGACATCCGGTAACACTGGCGTTTACCTTGCCGGGAACGAAGGAAGCACTCGAGGTTGGCGGCGAGATCGTTTGGCTGGGAAAATCGGGAACAGCGGGGATCAGGTTCGGTGCGATATCGGCGACGTTGCGTCAGAGCCTGAAAGACTGGCTGCTGACGCAAGTCGCGTCCTTAACGTCGTAAGAACTCTTTAGACAACTTCCGGTTGCTGGAGCGCGTTATCGAGGATCTGGCGGATCTTCTGCACGCGCTGGTAAGTGACGTCCTGTGCGTAGTCGGAGAACATGGGCCGCTTCCATTCGCAGACCATCTGGAACAATTCATTGGTGGGAACGATGGGCGACTGGCCAATCTCGGTGCAATCGACGAAGAACTCCGCGCGCGATTCAAGTTCGGTTAGGGCTTGCTCGATCCACCAGAGCTCGGCGTCCCAGAGCGTGGTGAACGTCTTCCGGAGCAGGTAGTTGAAACGAGCGAAAGCAACGAGGGCAGTCGTATCCAAACCCTTGCTAGCGACGCGAGCTTTGAGCTTGCGTCCACGATCAAAGATACCGTGACTGGTGAACTGGTGCAGGTGCTCGTAGGCGGAAAGTTCCTGGATGAGTTCTTCCAGATCGGGAAGCCATTCCGGGTTCGCGGTGAGTTCGCCGAGAACTGGCTTCAGAACGTCGGCGACGTCGGCCAGAGAAACGGTTGACTGCTCCTGGAACCACTCTGGCGAAAAGCGATACAGGTACTCGGCAACAACGATGAAGAGTTTGTCGGGCGAGTGCTGCTCACGGAAACGAGCGGCGAGTCGGCGCAGAGTAGGATCGTCAGCGCGGCCTTCGTCGTCCTGCAGGAAGCGGCGTAATTCGGTTGGCGTGACGCGTGTATCGACCTTATCGAGCCAAGTGGCCAGCTGCTTTGGATCGGCCGTCTTAAGGTCGGGGAATGGGCACTCCATCCCTAAACTCTTACCCAGACACACGTAAAACCAGACCAGCCCATGATCTGTCGCGTGAGCGTTCTGCATCGTTCCCTGTCCCTTCGGGGTGAGTAGCTCCGGGAAGTAGTGCAACCTTGATACCACCGCCAAGCCATTGAAAATGAATGACCTGTGGAAGTAAATTCATCTCAAACTGACACTTCTCGGCAGTCAGGATGCGCATTTTGAGCAGCTTACCGAGTTGAATCCTTTGGGGTGGGGTTACATCTAACAAGATGTGATTAACCAACTGGTTAGTTAGTTGGTGAGGAGAAACAAAGGTCATGAAAAGCAACTTTATACCTGTCGTGACCCTGGCGGCTTTGATGACGCTGAGCCCGTTGGCTCAGGCCAGCACCACGGCGGCCGGGCGCTACGACGCAAACATCCAGGCCAGCGTGATTCAGAAGCTGGCAAAAGATAAGGATTTCAAGAACGTCCAGTCCACGGTGGAAGACGGCATCATTACCCT
Source organism: Terriglobales bacterium (assembly GCA_035718705.1). Lineage (GTDB taxonomy): Bacteria > Acidobacteriota > Terriglobia > Terriglobales > Acidobacteriaceae > DATMXP01. The sequence continues at coordinate 8,679 of DASTGW010000411.1, forward strand.
GACTGGCAGCGTCGACAGCTACAAAGACAAGCTCGACGCAGAGAAGCAGGTTCGCAAGGCAGACAAGGCGAAAGGCGTTCGCAACCTGATTGAGGTTGCAGGTCCGAGCGTATCCGACGCGCAGCTCCAGAAGAAATTGGCTGAGAAGCTGGCGTACGACCGCGCCGGTTACAACGATGTCGCGTTCAACGCAATCACGGTGAACGTGAACAACGGCGTGGTGACGCTCGGCGGAGCAGCGGCCGATTATCCGGCCTATAACAGCGCTATCTCGCTGGCGGAAAACACCAAGGGCGTGAAGGAAGTGGTGAACAACATTCGCGTGTTGCCTTTGATGGATGACGGACTGCGTTTCCGGCTGTACCGGTCGATCTACGGAAACAACGTGCTTTCGAAGTACCTGCTGGACCCGCAGCGTCCCATCCGGATCATCGTCGATCACGGGAGTGTTGGACTCTACGGGCAAGTGGACTCGCAACTGGACAAGACTGTTGCTGAAATGCGCGCACGACAGGTTCTTGGCGCGTTCAACGTCGAGAACCACCTGACGCTGCCCAACCAGGCGGCGGTAGAACTCAGGTAAGCCGAGAATCCTCCGGTTCGAAGCAGACGCGCACGGAGGCAATAACGAAAGGGCACCGCTCCGCCAGACGGTGCCCTTTTTGTTTGTAAAATGCTGCGATGATCGCGATTGAACTCCCCAAGCAGGCACGAGCGGATGCCATTGCTTCCCTTAAGCGCTATTTCGAAGAGAATCTGCCGGAGCCGATTGGGGACCTTCCGGCAGGACTGCTGCTTGATTATTTCCTCGAAGAGATTGGGCCGGTGATCTACAACAAGGCAATTGCACATGCACAAACGCGGATCGCCCAGCGCGTGGCGGACCTGACGGGAGAGCTCTTCGTGCCTGAATTTGAATATTGGCCGAAGCTGGAGCGCAAACGGAAGAACCGCAAGTAAAGGGGAGCAGCAATGGTGTTAAATGATGAGCATGGCTGCTGAAAGAACTTTGCTCACGCCGCGCGAAGCAGCGCGCATGCTCGGCATCAGTTATTCCACCATTAAGCAGTGGATCCTGACAGGAAAGCTAAGAACTGTTCAAACCCCCGGTGGCCATCACCGGGTGGCGGACGCCGCGCTAAAACCTTTCCTGAAAAATGACAGGTTGAAAGAGGCGAGTGAATCGCGCGAACGCTATCGCCGGGTGAGTGGACGCAATCAACTGGTGGGCAAGGTTTTGAGTGTGCGAATCGAGGGCCTGCTGGCCGAAGTGATACTTGCAGTCGGCGATGCCAAGATCACCTCGATTATCACCGCCAATGCGGCGCGCGAATTGCAGTTGAAAAAAGGCGAGACCGCCGCGGCGCTGATCAAGTCCACCGATGTCATGATCGAGCGACTAAAAGACTGACAAAAGATCAAGCGGGACGAGTCGTTTGACCGTACGATTCTAAATGTATAGATTCGTATTGCACCTTGATTGCCTTCGAGTCTGGCATCACAAGGCTGCGACTCTCCCCAATGACCTCCTACCACTTTGTTCCTCGCATTCTCGCTGTCCTTTTAGTAGCCAGCAGTTTTGCTTTCGGACAAATTCGCAGTGCGCTACAGGGGCGGGTTCTGGACAACACGGGGGCCGCCATCGGCGGAGCGCAGGTGGAACTCATCGACCAGGCAACCAGTATCCGCCGTCACGCCACCAGTTCGGAAGCGGGGAATTTCGGATTTCCCGAACTGAACCCCGGAGAATATCGCGTGCAGGCATCGGCGAAGGGCTTTCAGTCTTCTGCCGAGACCCGGGTGAATCTGATCGTGGGTCAGACCCAGAATGTGGAGATGATTCTTTCGGTTGAGGGCAGCTGGCAACGGGTGGAAGTCACCGATCTGCCTCCGCTGCTGCAATCGCAAACCAGCAACATTCAGACGAACATCCCCGGCCACGCGGTGATTTCCATGCCGCTGAATTCCCGCAATTTTGTTCAGCTCGCCACGTTGGCGCCTGGAGTGGAACTACCGCCGGGAACGTTGTTGCCAAGGATTAACGGCGGGCGGCCGCGGACAAATGAATATCTCTACGACGGCATTTCAGCGCTGCAACCGGAGCCCGGACAAGTTGTGTTCTTCCCGATCGTGGACGACATTCAAGAGTTCACGGTGGAAGCGAACAATGTTCCTGCCGAGTTTGGACGCTTTAACGGTGGCGTGGTGAATGTAGCTACCCGTTCCGGCTCGAACGAGTTTCACGGAAGCGTATATGAATTCTTTCGCAACGAAGCGCTGAACGCTAGCAACTACTTCGCCAGAAATGGGCGGAAGCCGGAATATCGCCGCAACCTTTATGGCGCCACGGTGGGCGGTCCGGCGATCAAGAACCGCTTGTTCTTTTTCACAGGCTATCAAGGGCTGAAGCAGTTCGTAGGAGTGACAAGAATCTCGACCGTACCGACGTTGGCAGAACGCCAGGGAGTTTTCACCGGAGTCGCGCATATCTACGATCCATCGACGACCGTCGTCTCCGGCGGGAAGTTCGTGCGACAGGAATTCCCGAACGACGTAATCAATAAGCCGCTCGATCCGGCGGCGGTGGCGCTGTTATCGCGTTTTCCCTTGCCGACATCCAGTGGTGCAGCAAACAACTACACACGAACCGCCAACGACATCGATCATCAGAACCAATTCGATATCCGCATTGATGGGGCGATATCGAGTCGCGATCGAATCTTCGCCCGCTATTCCTATTTTCACGAGGTGGAACAACCGGTGACGCCCCTTCCTGACGGTGGTGGCGCAATCACAGGATCGGTGATCGGCACAGGAGGAGTAACCGGACTTTCCAGCGTTACCGGCCAGCAAACGGTAATCGATGAAACACACATATTTTCTGATCGTCTGGTCAACGATCTTCGTTTGGGATACACCCGGCGAGGAAATACCGTTGCTGGTCCCGCGCTTGAGGCGGGTGCTTCAAGCGCGCTGAACATTCCCGGAATTCCGACTAACGCGGCGTTCAGCAATGCCTTGCCGCTATTTACCTTCACCGGATTTCAGCAACTCGGGCCTTCTGCTAGCACCTCTTCGCAATTTCAAACCTCGGTGACTCAGCTGGTTGAGGGACTGTCTTACTCACGAGGCCGCCACAATCTGAAAGCCGGCGTCGATTTTCGCTGGTATCAGCTGAACGCAGTTGCTCCCCCGAATCCGACCGGGGCATTCGCTTTCACCAGTACCGGTACGAATCAGCAAGGGATTGCGAATAGCGGAAATGCGATCGCGAGCTTTTTGTTGGGACAGGTGGACACGTTTCAGATCGATCTGCAGAAGAACAGGATTCGTCCGCGCGACCATATCCTCGAATCGTTCATGCAGGACGATTGGAGAGTAACTGACAAAGTCACGTTGAATCTGGGAGCGCGCTGGACTCTGCACTTCCCATCCACAGAAGCGAATGATCAGGGTGCTGTTTTCAATCTCCAGACGCAGCAACTCGATTATCTGGGTCAGAACGGTTTCTCACGTAGCGCGCGAAAGCTGCATTACACGAATGTCGCTCCGCGTATCGGCTTCGCATACTCGGTGACGCCTAAGACTGTTCTGCGTTCGGGATATGGAATTGTTTTCATCGACCAGTCCGGCATCACTACTCCTTTTACGACGCCGCAGTTTCCGTTCATCCAAAACGTACAACAGCGAACGCAGGACAACGTGAGCGCAGCATTCACGCTGTCGAGTGGGCCATCCGTTGCGCCAATTCCACTAACTCCCGATGCAGGCCTGGGACAGAGTGTGTACACAGCGAATCGATCGGCTGGCTCTGGATACGCGCAGCAGTGGAACCTGGCGGTACAGCGGCAGCTCACGAAGAGTTTGTCGATCGAGGTAGCGTATGTCGGTTCGCACATTGTGCATGTCGGCATCCCCGATTCAAACCTCAACCAGTTAACCGAGGAGCAATTGGCGCAGGGTGCTTCGCTGCTCACGCAGGTTCCCAATCCGTATTTCGGTTTGCTGCCTGCCTCAAGTTCGATCGGCGGAAAGATGATCAGCACGGCCCAACTGTTGAAACCTTTTCCCCGATTTCTAAACGTAGCTACTTATCGCAACAATACCGGCAGCACGAGCTACAACGCCATTCAGGCAAAGGTTGAGCAGCGTTTCGATCACGGTTTGTACCTGCTCTTCTCCTACACACATTCAAAATTGATAGACGCGGCTTCCGCCGTGTTCTCGACTACCGTACTTTCTTCACCAAACTCCAACAGTCTTGTCGCTGCAGATGCTTTTCGACCGGAGTTGGAGCGCGATTCCTCAAGCGGTGACATGCCGAATGTGACCTCGATCAGCGCGATCTATGATCTGCCGGCTGGAAAAGGGCACGGCTTCGCTACGCGCGGGTTGGCGGCGAGACTATTCGGAGGATGGTCGCTCAATGCGATCGCTCTAATGCAGTCCGGGATGCCGGTCACGGTCACGCAGGCGAACAACCTCAATGCGTTCGCGGGATTCTCGCTGCAGAGGCCAACGGTCATTGGAAATCCCACGTTGCCTGCGGATCAGCGCACACCGGCAAGATTCTTTAACCCCGCGGTTTTCTCAATAACTCCGCAATTTGCGATCGGCAATGCCTCACGCAATCCCGTGCGTGGACCGGCATATCGCGATCTCGATCTTGCCCTGGTGAAGCACACGAAACTTTCCGAACGGACAGACTTGGAGTTTCGCGCAGAGATGTTCGACGTAACGAATACCCCGGCGTTCGCGCAGCCGAATGGCAGCTTCGGGACAGCTGGCTTCGGCAGCATTACGAGCACAACGAGTGATCCCCGCGTAGTGCAGTTTGCGATTCGGTTGAGCCGATAGAAGATCCGGGCACGTTCAACGTGCCCGGCTTTGTACTCATTCGCGCTATTTTCAGAGTGCCGCGAGAATCTGATTCAACAGACCCGCGATCTGGTTCAACACTCCGCCCAAACCGCCATTCAACAATCCAGCGACCGAGCACAGCAGATTGCCAAGCAGGTTGCCAGGCCCGGGTTGCGCCGTGATGTTGAGCACAACGGTATTCAGATGAACTTGTAGTCCCAGGAGATTTAGATCTAGCGGTCCAAGAGTAAGGTTCAGGATCTGGCAGCTTCCCGAAAGGCTGGATACGGGCAGAGCGGTTACTGCTTGATTGGTAAAAGGCGTTGCATTCCCGGAAGAATCGGTCAGGGTGCCGCTGATTAAACCATCAGCCACGAGGCGTCCGTTCTGCACGTAGAAATTGGTGAGCGAAAGGATGCCGCTTACGGTTCCTCCGTTAGCAGTGGTGCCTTGCACCAATACCGACTTGCTGGCCTGATTGTTGACCTTGTTCGCTTGTGCGCTGGCGCCGAGGGGAACCATCATGGTGGCCATCATGAAGACTGCCAAGGCTACATAGGTGGTCACACGTGTGCGCAAGCTCCATTGTGAATTCATGGGAAAAACTCCTTATTCGTTTGATTTGCGGGATGTGAGCCCGTTGGTGTTCGCAGTGAGATTGATTCGGCCATCATAAAGATGGCTTGTTCACACACAAGAAAAGTAAATCG
>DASTGW010000412.1:0-4006 GCA_035718705.1 Terriglobales bacterium
GTACCTTCGTGTCCTCTGTGGTAAAGGTTTTGAGGTTTTGGGTTGACCAGGCGCAAGTTCGCGCCCGCCCTCGCCGACCACTTGGTCGGCGTTCATCTCCAGCCGCTGTGTAAAATTAGGCTTCCTATCCGAGGTTCTCCTATGGCAACCATTGAAGCCCCTGTCCATCCGCATCTGCACGCCCACGAACCGGTTTTTCGCAACGAGCCGGCAACCGACTTCAACCGCAGCGAAGTTGTTCGCGAAATGCGGCGCGCACTCGACAGTGTTCGCGGCCAGCTCGGGCGTGAATACGATCTGATCCTAGGCGGCCATCGCGTTCGCACGCAGGACAAGATTGTTTCTTTCAACCCCGCTCGCCCGTCCGAAGTTGTCGGTGTTCATCAGAAGGCCGGCAAAGAGCATGTTGAGCCCGCAATGCAGGCCGCTCTGAAAGCATTCGAGAGCTGGAGCCGCACCTCCTGGGACGAGCGTATCGCCCTGCTCTTCCGTACGACCGAGCTTCTCCGTGAGCGCAAGTTCGAGCTGATGGCGTGGCTTGTCTGCGAAGTAAGCAAGAACTGGGCGGAAGCCGACGCCGACATCGCCGAGACCATCGACTTCTGCAATTTCTATGCGTACGAAGCTCTGCGCCTCTCGCGGGCCAAAGCCCCAGTCCAACTCCCCGGCGAGCACGACCAGATGGCTTACATCCCGCTTGGCGTTGGCGCTGTAATTCCGCCGTGGAACTTTCCTTGCGCAATTATGGCGGGAATGACGCTCGCATCCATCGTTTCTGGAAACACTGTAAGTCTCAAACCCTCGAGCGATTCTCCGACGATCGCCGCGAAATTCGTCGAGATTCTGGAAGAAGCAGGCATGCCCGAGGGCGTGGTCAACTTCTGCCCCGGCGCCGGTGGCAGCTTCGGCGACGCCGTCGTGGCGCACCCGAAAACCCGCTTCATCGCCTTCACCGGCTCCCGCGAAGTCGGATTGCGCATCAACAAAGTTGCTGCCGACCGCGCTCCCGGCCAGATTTGGATCAAGCGCACCATCCTCGAAATGGGCGGCAAGGACGCGATCCTCGTCGATGCCGATGCCGATCTCGATGCAGCGATGGACGGCGTAGTCGCAGCAGCATTCGGATTCCAGGGACAGAAGTGCTCGGCCTGCTCGCGAGCGATCGTCGATGAGCGCGTTTATGACAAGTTCGTCGAAGGCGTACGCGCACGCGTTGCGAAGATCACTCTCGGCGATCCGACCGAAAATCCTGGCATGGGCGCGGTCATCAACAAGGGCTCGTTCAATTCGATCCTCGGATACGTCAAGAAGGCGCAGGAGGAGGGCGGACGTCTGATTTCGGGTGGCGAGCCTGCTGAGGGCCTCGGCGACGGATACTTCATCAAGCCGACCGTGATTGCCGATGTCGATCCGATGGGAACGATCGCACAGGAAGAGATCTTTGGACCCGTGCTGGCGATCATCAAGTGCAAGGGCTTTGAAGACGGACTGCGTATCGTTAACAACACGCAGTTCGGACTGACGGGCGCAATCTACACTTCGTCGGAAGAGAAGCTCCAGCGCGCGATGGACGACTTCCACGTTGGCAATCTGTATCTGAACCGCAAGTGCACCGGCGCCATCGTCGGCGCGCATCCGTTCGGCGGATTCAACATGAGCGGCACGGACTCGAAGGCCGGCGGCCCCGATTACCTGTACCTGTTCACGCAGGCGAAGTCGATCGCTCGCAAGGTGTAACGCTGCACCACGGCGGTCAACAGCAGTAGTAATGAGGTTTCAGGGCCAAAGGCGCACGCCGGCGGCCCTGTTCTGTTTTTGCCGAGCGTCAGGATTTGACAAGGTGTACAAGCGTGCTTAATAGTTAGTCGATGTTTTTGAAGCCGTTAGAGCGGCAGCTCTGTTATCGACGGCATCGAAGTTACCTGCGGTATTTGCGCTACTCAAGGAACTCTGTCTATGGCTAAGATCCTCTGCATTGACGACGAGCCCCACGTTGTCACCCTGAAGTGCGCCATTTTGGAAGCTGCCGGCCATGAGGTCACGGCGGCTACTTCCGCGCACGATGCCATTGATTTACTCCGCAGTAACGCATATGACGCCGTTGTAACCGATTGGCGGCTTGGCGACGCTAATGGCCGTGCGGTAGTGCAGGCGGCAAAGTCTCACTCCACCATGCCCGTGGTGGTTGTCTCAGGCTATGTAGCCGAGGCGTTTCAGGCAGCAGAGCCGCTGGCCGACTTGTACCTGGAAAAACCTGTAAATCCAGAGGAGCTGGTCACTATTGTGAACGAGCTGCTCAAGACCAGCGACAAAGCCGCAAATCACTGAGTTTGCATCCTTTCGAATGACTTCTACCATCGTACTGAGTAAGAGGTACTAAAGCTCCAAGTGTGCGAACAGTTGGAACCCAATGTTTCTTACTTATGTGTCGCTCTACTATGTAGATCGGATGGCGGCGAACTTGCATTCGTTTCTTCCTTTGGCTTCCGCGGTAACCTTCGTAGCGGGGTCTATCCACTTGATTGAGCGTCGCGGGCGCGACAGCCAAATCACGCCTTCCCGACGAATAGATATTTCCACGCTGGTCGAGAGCATGCCGGAGGCGACTTTTGTCTTCGACAATTCCGGTCACACGGTGGAGGTTAACAAGGCTGCGGAAAAACTGCTGCAGGTAAATCGCGCGGAACTGAAGAGGTTCAGCGCGGACGTGATCGCGCGGCTCCTTGCCAACACTCCAGAGGGCATGTTGAAGCCCGAGCAAATGGTTGTGCGCCGTTCGCTCGCTGGGGAGACGATCCACGAAGAGCGCCGGATTGTGGTTCCTTCGAGCGGCGTGGGCGTCGAAGTGCTACTCTCCGCTAATCCCATTCGTAACGAAGAAGGCGAAGTCGTGGGCGCGATGGTTGTCGTTCGCGACGTCACCGAGCTTTCCGGATTGCAGCGTCGCATGATGGAGACCGAACGGCACAATGCCATCGGCAAGATGGCGGCGGCGTTGGCGCATGACTTCAACAATGTGCTTCAGTCCATCTCGCAGGCTGTTGCGGTTCTGGAGATCGAGACCAATCGCGCTCCGGAAGAGAGAAACATCATCCTGCGGATGATCCGGAACGCTGTGAACCGAGGTACGGAGATCACGGCCAGCGTGCGACAATTCTTGAAAGACGGCGCGCCGGAAGCGGCGCCGGTGGATATCAACACGATCCTGGAAGAGACGATCGAGTTGACGCGTCCGCTGTGGAGCGTCTCGCGCAACGTTTCGCTAGTGCGGCAGTTTCAGCCCGTAGGCCGGGTCTACTTCAATGCACCGGAACTGCGGCGCATCGTGACCAACCTGGTGATGAACGCGCTGGAAGCAATGCCGAGCGGTGGAATGTTGACCATCGGCTGCGAGCAGAACCAGGGGAACGTCTGCGCTTTCGTTGAGGACACCGGAGAGGGTATTTCTCCCGAACAGCAGAAGAAGATGTTCATTCCCTACTTCACGACAAAGCAGGGTGGTACCGGGCTCGGTTTGGCGAATGCCCGTCGCTCGATCGCTGCCATGGGCGGCAGATTGACCTACACCACGGTGCCGGGCAAGGGAACTCGTTTCCAGATCGAACTACCCGCAGCAGAGAATACGGCGAATCCTTCTTCGCGCGTGGCCTAAGCGTTGGGTGCTGGAGCCGGATTCGTAGTCGCCGCGGCGGCTTCTGCAAGTATGCGGTGATGGATCGTGAAGAGCGCGAGCTCGAGCCGGTCCGACACGCCGATTTTGTCGTACACATTCCGCAGATAATTCTTGATGACCTGCTCGGTCGTGCCGAGTTGCGACGCGATCTCCTTGTTCTTGTAGCCCTGCACGATGAGCGCGATGATGCGAAGCTCTTTCGGGGTGAGGCGGTCGCGAACGCGCGCACCGACGAAATCGTCGGTTTCCGCGGTGCTCACAGGGCCCTGGGCGTCTTGCACGAACTTCTCGCCCCTTCCGACTTTACGAACGCATTCGACAAGCGTAGTGCCA
>DASTGW010000413.1:0-4674 GCA_035718705.1 Terriglobales bacterium
GGGCGAACTTTGCGCGGCAATGTCACTCTTGTTCGCAACGACGATTGCTTTCCGCTGCCGCACTTGCTGCAGCAGTTCTTCGTCTTCGGCGTGAAGTGGTTGCGACGAGTCGAGCACGACGAGCACCATGTCGGCATCGGCGAGCGCCTCCATCGACTTGCGAATGCCGATCGACTCGGCTTCGTCGAGCGCCTTGCGAATACCTGCGGTGTCCACGAGCTTTACGGGAATGCCGCCGATGGCAACGGTCTCGCTCACCAGGTCACGCGTGGTTCCGGGCATTGCCGTGACGATCGCACGCTCGCGTTCTACCAACCGATTGAACAAGCTCGATTTGCCAACATTCGGACGACCAACAATCGCCAGAGTTAGGCCTTGGTGCACCAGCTTGCCGTAATTGAACGAACGTTCCAGCTCTTCGAGCCCTGCTCGCACTTGGGCTATGCGCTCGAGGATGAGTGACGACGCCATCACCGGAACATCGTCCTCGGCGAAATCGACACCGGCTTCCATCATCGCGATCAGGTCGACGAGTTTCTGTTTCGCTGGAGCGATACGCTTGGAGAGTGCGCCGTCGAGTTGCTGTGCGGCGACGCGCGCCTGGTACAGCGTTTGCGAATCGATCAGATCGCGAACCGCTTCTGCCTGGGTGAGATCAATGCGGCCATTGAGAAACGCGCGCATCGTGAACTCGCCCGGGTCAGCCAGCCGCGCACCGCGGCCAATCGCCAGTTCCACGATGTGCCGCAACACCACAGGTGAGCCGTGCGCGGCGATCTCGACCAAGTCATCGGTGGTGTAGGAGTGCGGCTTCTGGAAGTACGTAACGACAACTTCATCGACACGCTCGCCGGAAGCTGGATCCAGCAGTTCGCCGAAGGTCGCACGCGCTGGTTCCAAGTCACGCTTCAGGCGAAGCAGTGGAAGCGCGATCGGCTTTGCTTCCGACCCGGAAAGGCGGACGATCCCGATGCCGCCACGTCCGGGCGGCGTCGAGATAGCCACGATGGTGTCGTCGAGATTCACGCGACGACTAGTCTAAATGGAGCTGCTCACTGCTTGTGTGCGAGGCTGCGGATGTAAAGCACCAACTGCCAGCGCTGACCGTCGGGAAGCGAACTGAAGTTCGGCATGCCGGAGCGCGAGTTGCCGCTCGAAATCTTCCAGAACAACGCGCCGTCGGAGTTAGCCTGCACGTCGGGCGAATCGAGGTGAGGTCCCTTTTGCTGGACTGAGCCTGAATCGTGGCAGACCTTGCAAAGGCGGTCGAAGACCTTCTTACCGCCTGCGGCAAGCTCCGGCTTGCTCTGCAGCGGGTTCTTCTTGGCTGCCGCGTCGGCCGGAGCTTCCCATTTGTCTTGCTTCTGCGTGGGTGCGTTCTGGGCGAAGGCGAAGGCTGCCAACATCAGCAGCACTATCGAGAGCTTGTGCACTAGCGACCTCCGAACATGTGGGCCAGCTTCTGTCCGAAGCCGCTAATCTCATAGGTATAACCGATCTTCAGCAGCATGCGGTCGCTTCCGCTGGTGAGCCCGAACGCGGGAGAAATCTTAATGGCCGAATTGCCGACGTTCCAAACGATTCCCGGCGCGAGGTAATGCGCCGTCTCTTTGAAGCCGAACTGCTCGGTGCTGCCGAGGCCGCCGTAGAGTTCAAGTCCGGCGGCGAAGTTCTCGCGACAGAAGCGGCACTCGCCGCCTGTCGCCAAGGTCGTAAGCGGACGGAAAACGCCGAGCGCGTAACCGAATTCGTAGCCTTCGTCTTCGGTGAGGTTCTTCTCGACGATGAAGTTTTCGGCGATGTTCCAGTTCTTCACGTTCGACGAAAGAATCAGCTTGGCTTCCAGTTCGCGAGCGGTTTCGCCGCGCAGTTCGGAGAGCTTCTCCGAAGTGGTCTCGGCGTGTCCGACGATCTCTTTGCGGATGCGCGATGCTTCGTTGATGTTCTCGTATTCGAAGTAAAGCACGGGATTGATCTTGTGCTCGCCCTTGAGCGGCTTGAAGCGGTTCTCCAGCCGGAAGCCGGTAAACACGGTCGCGTCGTTGCGGGCGGTGGCGCCTTCGAGGTAGAGCGACGAGGACCACCAACCAGTAACGCCGTACTCGAGTTCCATCAGCTGGCCGAGATAGTTGCCGAGGTTCTGCTTCTGGAAGCCGACGGTGCTTTGCGACGAGATTTCGAGGTTGCCGAGCTCCTCCATGTGATGGTCGTAGGTGACGAAATAGGGATTCTGCTGGGCGGCGAGAGGCAGGGTTCCGAGCAGGAGAACCAGGGATAGCAGGCGGCGCATAGGTTCCTCTTTAAATGAAAACGAATTTCAATTTCAAGACCAAATGAATCTAGCACAATTGAAAACGATTTTCATTTTCATTTATGTGACGGGTGTACAGCGGGATTGTGATGCGAATCACAGGGGTCGAACGGTGAACTTGCAACATCGAGACTCTTTGCGATCGGCAAGAACCAATCGCGAGAATTGCACCATATCTATGGCAATTTCGCCTATTGCCGCGGGCCGCTGCGCTTGTAGGGATCGTAGCTGACGGTGGCGTCGAAGAGTGAATCGGCAAGCCCGGAGTTGTATTTCACCGAAGTCAGAAAGCGCTGATTCACGGTGTCGCCGTTCTTGGTGCGCAGCAGGATGTGCGGGGTCAGAATGCCCTGCACATCACGATAATTGTCGTAGATCTCGTCTTCGGTGTTCTTCAACTTGTCCAGGGGATCGCGCCACTCGAATGTCTTCTGCACCGGCAGGTGGCGGTTGGAATCAATGAAGATCGTTACAGAATCGTTCTTCGCGTTCATCAGGGTGACAGAATCGCATGGTTTCTGTTGCGCGACTTTGGGTCCGTCGTAAAAGAGAGCGGTCTTCGGATCGGGCAGCCAAACGCGAATGACGTAATCGAGGGAGTGGTTGCGCCGGCGGAGGTAATCGCGTAGCAACTCCGGCTCTTCGGCAGCGGTTCCCTTGTAGCTGACTTCGTACCCTTTGTCGCCAACATTGATGTAGGCGACATCGCGCTGCTTGGTGAACTCGGTGCGTTCCTTGTCAGGAAATTTCACGAAGCGCCAAAAGGGCGTACCCACGCTGTTGGGCTGGCCGTTGTAATAGCTGTAGGTGCGGCCCTCCTGCGACATGTCCTTGATATCGAGGTAAGCCTTGCCGCCGAGCGCCTGGATCATCTGGTCGAGCAAAGCGCGCGCCTTCTTCGCGTTCTCGCCCTGGTTGATGGACGAGGCCATGCTGTCGGACGGAGCGGGTGCGGTTTGCGCAAAACAGAACGAGGAAATAAGAAGCAGAGTGGAAGCGAGTTGAATGCGCATAGGCTAAAAGTTATGACGTCAGATCAGTGTAACTGGTGCTCCAACATCCCCGGAAACAGCCGACTGACGGATGAAAAAAATAAAAAAGAACATCAAGTTCCTGAAAACAAATAACTTAAGCTGGGGGTACTTGGCCCCGATCTTGTAAACAAAGGACTTAGAGCCAAAGTCTTCAAAAGAAAGAAGTTACTGGTTTTCGGTTCTCGGTTCGCGGTTCTCGGTAAATCGTTAACGCCGAAAATTTCGCGAGCAACGCACGATTGACCATCAGGGACCGACAAGCTTCTTTCCCCTCTATTTTCAGAATAACAAGTTGGGTATAGGCGTATGCCAAATCGTCGAAAATAAATCCGTGGGGCTGGCGAGCCTCGAAGGCGAAGGAGGTTAAGCGACCGCCATCCTGGCGGCGATTACTTCGCCATGCTGATGTTCGCAGCAACGAGTGCCGCGCATAGCTAGTTCTCTCTGGGCGATCAGGGGTGCGGAGATCAGGAAACGTGTTCTCCGCATCTCATGCGGAGATTCGCGAGACCTTAAAAGACCAGCCTACGTTTCTTCGCAGTGACTTTCATCACCTTCTACGACATGACGCCCGTGCTGCAACCCTCGTACTGATTTCATCGCCGGTACTTGCTGCTACCCTGAGCGCGATAGAGAACGTGACGTTATCCGTTCACTCCTGGGCTCCGATGTTCCGGCTTGATTACATTTCGTGTTTGCTGACGGTGATTTCGACGATCCTGGTTGGCCGTCGAGTATGGAGCGGCTGGCTGGTTGCCGGCGCTAACAGCGTGATCATCTGCGTGATTGCCGTGCAGACGTCGCAAACCGGCTTTATCCCTGCCAACCTGTTTTGTATCGCGCTGTACGGATACAACGTTCGCAAGTGGCGAATGCACTCGAACAACGCTACGGCGTCACGGTGATGGTGGCTGTGGTGCGCTTCTCAAAGAACTCTGCCCACGTCTGCGAACTCTGCTGAAACACGCGTAGCGTGACGTGGTAGGTACCCGGCGTTGACGGCGCATGATACACCTCAGTCGAAGTCGCCGCATTTACCATTCCCGGACCAGTCAAATAGCCAGCTGTGCAGGTCGAGAAGATGAATGGGGTCACCTGCTTCACGTAGTCGCAATCCTGCGAGCCATTGATCCCGGTTTGATCGTGATGGTCCTGCTGCCACCAATCCAGCGTGGGATCACTCAAGCCAACCGCACTTCCCTGAAGTTCCACGGTGCCGTTCACCGGAATGGTGGCAATCGCGGGCGTAATCGTTAAAGTGACTTGCGACGAGTGTGGCAGATCGGAGGCGCCGCCGCAGGCAAGAAACGCAGCGAGAGACGCGAGGGC
>DASTGW010000414.1:0-3076 GCA_035718705.1 Terriglobales bacterium
ATCCGGAAGGTCGGCCGGGCATCTTACAATCGCTTCCCGAATGAGGTCGTTTTCGTTCGAAATGAGTCGTCTGTTGCGATAAATTCCTGGCCGAATCTTGTACCCTTCGTAATCTGCGTGCCCCTGGAAAAAACGAACGCACCCCTCCCGCAATCGTACGTTTGCGAGTTAGCGCACAAACTCCGTGACAGTTGTGACGCGTATCTCCATTTGACCTCCCAAGCCCGACTGCGAAGGAATAGATCGCGATTGTAAGTCACTTCTGGACGAGGCTGTAACAGGCAAAACGACGTAGAGCCGACCTAAGCAAATCAACAAGATAGTGTTGCAGCCACTTTTTTGGGACCCGCGGGGTTCACCGAACCGTTGGGTTCACAATCCAAAAGTCGTGGCGAGACCGGACTTGCCTAACTGCACAGAACAAATGAATGTTGTTTGACTGTCGACTGGCAGATAAGGCGATTGACACCCACTAGGGTCGGTAGTACAACGTCGTACGGAACATAGCCCGAGGTCTTTCCCCCTACGCAACCGAGAATCGAGCGACAGACTCCTGCCGACTCGACTGTGTTTTACCAATATCCTTGAACCTGCTGTTTTTCACCCGGCTCCGCAAGCGGCCCTTCAAACGCACCGGCAAAGCTTCATCATCTCGTTTTGGAGGAAACACACATGAGATTCCTATCCGTCACTCTTGTTCTCGCCCTATTGGGATTCACTAGTCTGGCTTCAGCGAAGCAGCCCTTTAAAGCCCCGGCACCGAAAATTTCCAGCGCGGTAGCGTTCGATGTTTCCCAGCCCGTGAGCAGTCTACCGTCTGTTCCTAGCTTCGCGGCAGGTACTGAAATTTCGGCAATCGAGAAAGAGGTCCGTCCTGAGACGGAATTGGGCGGCTCAGCCGGAAAGCCCTTCGCAGGCGACCGCGCGCTGCAGGAAAGTGCGGCAGCAGGGACGGCAACGATTTCTGGACCAAGTCTCACCTTTGAAGGTGTGAGCAATCAGGACAACTTCACCATCTACGGTGGGCGCGTAAATCCGCCGGATCCAAACGCAGCCGTTGGACCCAACCACATTGTGGAGATGGTAAACCTGGCCTTCGCGGTTTATGACAAGGCGGGAAATAGATTGGCTGGACCGACGCCGATCGGCTCGCTGTGGGCAAACTTTGCGGTCCCGGACTGCGACGACACGTCGGGTGATCCAGTCGTGCTGTACGATCGCCAGGCCGACCGCTGGATTCTGTCGCAGTTCACCACCTCGGGATTGTCGGATCCGACCAAGCCTTTTTACAACTGCGTGGCCATCTCACAAACCGGGGACCCGACGGGCGCGTATTTCCGCTATGCCTTTGCCACGACGCAACCTGGCGATCTGTTCTTCTTCCCCGACTATCCGAAATATGGAGTGTGGAACGATTCTTATTTGCTGACCTCGCGCGATTTTGGTCCGACGGTGCAGTACGGCATCAGCGTCTACGCCCTGGAAAAAGGCAAGATGCTGGTTGGGGATCCGAGTGCGCGAGTGGTGAAGTACTTTCTCGACTCCGCCGTCATCCCCATTTCCCTCATGGGCGACGGATTGCTGCCGGCGGATATAGACGGGAGGGTTCCTGATAACAACGGTAACAATGCGAACCATGCTGCCCCAATCGTGGGTACGATGGACGACAATTTCGGCTATGGAGCGCCATTCGACGGGCTGAACATATTCGAGCTGGACGTCCGCTGGAAGCCGCAGTCTGTAGACGCCTCTTTTAATTTGGTGGCGCAGCTGCCGGTCGCCAGCTTTAACTCGGTAATGACTTGCAATCCTGGAAGCGGCAATCGCGCTTGTATCCCACAGCCTGGCGTCACAAGCAATCGTTGGCTAGATAGCCTGTCCAGGCGCCAGCGACCAACGTTCCGCCTGGCCTTCCGCAACTTCGGTAACTATCAGACGATGGTCACAAACCAATCGGTCGTGGCACGGGGAAGCGGACTGGGCAATGAGATCGCGGGTGTCCGCTGGTACGAGATCCGTCGGAAGAATGGGACCTATACTCTCTACCAGCAAGGGACGTACTCACCTAACGATGGCGTTAACCGCTGGATGGCCAGCATCGCGATGGATAAGGCCGGAAACATTGCTGTCGGTTACAGCGTGTCCGATGCACTGAACGTGAAGCCGGGCATTCGCTACACCGGCAGGCTTGCGGGAGACGCAGCCGGACAGATGACGCTTGGCGAAGCCACCCTCATCGCTGGAACTGGCGTTCAGAAAAGCACCAATAACCGCTGGGGTGATTACAGCTCTTTGAATGTCGACCCCGACGACTGCACGTTCTGGTACACCAACGAGTATTATGAGATCGATGGCATCATCGGAGTGAATACCGCGCCCTGGCAAACCCGGATCGGCAGCTTCAAGCTACCCGGCTGCAAATAGGTCCGACGGTTATCAGTAAAAGACGCTCCTCGAGGGGAGCGTCTTTTACTGAATGAATGCCCGTTTATGCCTCCGTTGTTGATCCACCTGTTTTCTGGATACCAGTAGAATGAGGAGCACTCATGCGTCCACGCATCATCGCCGCAATCTTATTTCTCGCCGCGACCGTAGCCTTGGCGCAGTCACAGCCCGCGAATCCGCACGCCACCCCCTCCAACGGAAGCACGCTTTCGCCCGACCAGAAGGCTGGTCTCATCGAGATTATCTCTGAGGCCCGGGAGAACAGCGCGAGGATGGCAAAGCGGGTTGAGTCGAATGAAAGGAAGTTCGATGAGGTCATGCTGGCTGACACTATTGACCCGGTGCTTGAGAAACGATGCATGGACGGCATCACTGCCGCAATTTACGACTCCACTCAGTTCCGCCTGCAGGCTGCAACGCAGGTTGTCCACCAGCTCACCACGGAGCAGCGCCGCTACCTGAGGGCGGAGACGGCCAAGCCGGGCTCCGAACAGGACATCGTGGAAGCGGTCCAAAGAGTGTTCCACCTCCAACTCGAGGGAAAGGACTAGTCGAGCGCCGACACAACCTGAAGCATTTTCGAATCTTTCTTCTGCTTCCCAAGCCAGGATGGTTCTTACTTCCCTGGCAA
>DASTGW010000415.1:0-5265 GCA_035718705.1 Terriglobales bacterium
TTTGACTTAGGATGGTTTTATTTCAAATATTTCTTACCCTTGAGCTTCTCTGGCAAATAACTTTCGGTGTCATATTTTTTATAACCCTTGCCATAGCCGATGTCCTTCATCAACTTGGTCGGTGCGTTGCGCAGGTGAAGCGGAACTGGATCGGCGGCGGTGGTTTCAACGTCGCCTCGAACCGCTCCGTACGCGGTGTAGAGCGCGTTGGACTTCGGCGCGAGAGCTAAATAGACGACCGCCTGTGCCAGGGCGAGATTGCCTTCCGGCATGCCGATGAAATGAACTGCTTCTTTTGCCGCCATGCAGAGATTCAGCGCGTTGGGATCGGCAAGTCCGATGTCCTCTACCGCCATGCGGACTACCCGCCTCGCAATGTAGAGCGGCTCTTCACCGGCCTCGAGCATCCGGGCAAGCCAGTAAAGTGCAGCATCAGGGTCGCTGTTGCGCACCGACTTATGCAGCGCGGAGATCAGGTTGTAATGTTCTTCACCGGCCTTGTCGTACCGCAGAATGCGCTTCTGCAGCGCGCTTTCCACGATTGTCGAAGTGATGTGGCGATCACCTGCATCCTTTGCGAGTGTGGCTGCGATATCGAGCGCATTGTAAGCAGAGCGCGCGTCTCCACTCGAGTAAGCTGCGATCTTGGCGAGCGCCTCTGGGTCTGCGATTAAGTGCTGATCGCCGAGTCCACGCTCTTCGTCTCCGAGAGCACGCTGCAGGATTTCGACAATCTGACCTTCCGTGAGTGGATTCAGCACGTACACGCGCGAGCGCGACAGCAGCGCCGAGATGATCTCAAACGACGGGTTCTCGGTCGTCGCACCGATCAGGCGGATGTTGCCCTTCTCCACGTGGGGAAGGAACGCGTCCTGCTGTGCCTTATTGAAGCGATGAATTTCATCGACGAAAACGATCGTTCGCGTGCCGTACTGTTTTGCTTTTTCAGCGTCGGCCATCACCTGCTTGATCCCTTTGATCCCGGAAAGCACCGCCGAAAACTCGATGAAATCCGCTTTCGTCATGCGGGCAATGATGTGGGCAAGCGTAGTTTTGCCCACGCCCGGCGGACCCCAGAAGATGATGGAGCCTGCATCGTCGCGCTCTATCTGAACGCGCAGAGGTTTGCCCGGTCCTAGGATGTGCTCCTGACCAATAAATTCATCGAGTGTTCGCGGACGCATGCGGTCCGCGAGCGGACGCGACTTGTCCACTGGTTCGGGCTGGTTCGGAATTGGCGAGAAGAGACTCAATCATTCACCACGGAGATACAGAGGCACTGAGAAACATATTGTAAAAGTTATTATTCGACGAGTGTGGATGTCCGATACCACACCGTTCCGAGAGCGTGTTTTGCTATGTTGTCCTCTGTGTCTCTGTGCCTCTGTGGTGAATTTCTCTTTGCCGTTGCGCTTCATAGAGGATGACAGACGCAGCGATTGCGGCATTCAACGATTCCACTCGCTCGCTGTGCGGGACACGGATAAGTTCGTCGGCCAGGTTTAGGTATTCGCGGGACACGCCGGCGCCTTCGCTGCCGACCAGAACTGCGACTCCACCTCGCAGGTTCGCGCTTTCAATCGAGACGCCCTTGTGCGATGACGTCGCCAGTACTCGGATTCCATTCTGCTTGAACAACTTCGCCTCGGACTCATTTACGTGCAGGGTCGGCAACCGGAAACTTGATCCGGCAGATGCTCGAATGACTTTAGGGTTGAATTCACTGACCGTCTTTTCGCCTAAAAGAACAGCCGAAGCACCAAACGCATCCGCCGACCGGATAATCGTTCCCAGATTGCCCGGGTCCTGCAATCCTATTGTGCCTATCATCAGCGGGCTTTCCTGTTGGAGCACACGCTCGAGACGAAACTCAGGCCAGCGCACGAGGGCCGCAACTCCTTGAGAAGCTTCCGTCGCGACGGCGCTCGCGAAAACGTCCTCCGGCAATTCAAGCGTTTCCGCATTGCTCGAGATCTGCGGCAACAGCCTCTCGGCGCGATCCTGCGCATTTTCCGAAAAAAAGAGCGCACGAAAACGCAGTCCGCTGCGAATCGCTTCTTCAATCACGCGAACGCCTTCGATCGCACAGTGTCCGTCCACCAACTCGGCCTGATGGAAGGCGCGGCGCAGATCTTTTACTAATGAGTTTTGCCGGCTGGTGATCCGGCGAACGCGATCGCGATGGGAACTGGCCATTCGGAAAACCATCATACGCTGAACGTCTGTTCGCCAGCAGCACCTGAAGCTTCGCCTCTATGCACGCAAAGTGATATGTTAGTTGCGCCGTTTCACCACTTTCGGGGGCTGCTTGCACGCTGAAATCGTCAAGATCAACAGCAACGATCCAGAGCCGTCGCTCATCGCCTATGCCGCGGAAAAGATCCGTCAGGGCGAGGTTTTGGGCATGCCAACCGACACGTTCTACGGGCTCGCGGCCGACCCGCTGAACCTTCGCGCAGTCGACCGCATTTACGACATCAAGTCGCGCTCCCGCCACAAGCCTTTGTCGCTGATCATCTCCAGCATCGAACAGGCCGAGGAGATCACCAAGCCGCTCGGGGAGGAGTTCTACATTCTTGCCCGGAAGTTCTGGCCCGGGCCGCTCACTCTGATCGTGAAAGCCGGTTCGCGGCTTCCGCTGAAAGTAACGGCGAACACGGGCAACGTCGCCATTCGCGTTCCGGCGGCTCCGATTCCCGTAGCGATCGTAAAACTTTCCGGATTGCCGCTGACGGCGACTTCTGCGAATCTTAGCGGCGCTGCCGAATGCACGACCGCGGATGCTGTACGAATGCAACTGCAGGATCGCCTCACCGTAATTATCGACGGCGGTCCTTCGCCACGTGAGATTCCTTCCACGATCGTGGACTTGAGCGGAGACTTCGGCATTCCCTGGACAATCCAGCGCGAAGGAGCGATTCCCGCGCATGAAATCGCCGGCCTGCTCGGCGGCGAGATCGAGAGTGCCAGCTGATCGGTGGCCCACCGCAGATCCATCCTGCTTCGAATCCTCGCACTCGTCGCAGTCGTGTTCCTCTTTGCCTCGGCTTGGATTGCCGCTCGCATCGTGGTCAACTCGCGCGGCGATAGCTTCCGGAAAGCTGATGCCATCGTGGTTTTCGGTGCTGCCGAATATGCAGGTCGACCTTCACCGGTGCTGAAAGCTCGGCTTGATCATGCGCTCGATCTGTTCCAGCAAGGGCTCGCTCCAGTTGTCATCACGACCGGCGGAGCCGGACTCGATCCGGTGTTCAGCGAAGGCGGAGTCGGTCGCGATTACCTCATGAAGCAAGGTGTTCCGGACGTGAACCTGATCGCTGAAACGCAGGGCGACGATACTGCCGAATCGGCGCGCCGCGTTGGCGCAATCATGCACAAGAACCATATGCGGACGGCACTCGTGGTGAGCGATGCGTATCACATCTTCCGCATCAAGCGCATGATGCGGAACGAGGGCGTTGAGGCTTTCGGAGCGCCGCGTCCGGATTCACTTCCGAAGACAGGCTGGAGGCGGTTCACTGGTGTTGCGCGTGAAGTCGTAAGTTTCTGGGCGTGGAAACTGCACGTAACCTAACCGTGAAGACGCTCTTCTATACCGATCAATACACGATTCCGCTTCCGGACGGACATCGGTTTCCGATCGCCAAATATCGCCTGCTGCGCGAATTGCTTGCCGCTAACGGATGCTTTCGGTTCGAGGTTGCGCCGCTGGCGGAAAGGGAAGTGATCGAACTTGTTCACGATCGTGAGTATGTGGAAGCTTTCCTGAACGGAACGCTTTCGCCGCAGGCGATTCGTCGCATCGGTTTCCCGTGGTCGGAAGGATTGGTGAAGCGAACACTCGCGTCTGTTGGCGGAACGCTGGCCGCAACGCGCGAGGCGATGGCGAATGGTTGGGGCGGAAACCTTGCCGGTGGAACGCATCATGCGTTTCGCGGCGAAGGCTCTGGTTATTGCGTGTTCAACGACATCGCGGTCGCGATTGAATGGCTGCGTTCGACCGGACAAGTGAAGCGCGCAGCCGTTGTCGATCTGGACGTTCACCAGGGTGACGGAACGGCGCAGATCTTTCAGGACGAACCTGATGTTTTAACGTTGTCGTTACACTGCGAGGTTAACTTTCCGTTTCGTAAGCAGCAAAGCAAAATCGATGTGTCGCTTCCGGAAGGCGTTGGCGACGGCGAATATCTCGAAGCCCTGCAGAGTGTGTTGCCGCGCGTTTTCGAATTCGAGCCTGAGATCGTCTTCTTCCAAGCCGGCGTCGATGTGCTCGCCTCAGACGCGCTCGGCAAACTGCAACTCTCGCCGCAAGGCGTGAAAGCTCGTGACGAAATGGTCATCTCCGCGGTGAAGAGCGCCAGCCTTCCACTGGTCATCACGATCGGCGGCGGCTATTCGAAACCGATCGAACTCACTGCCGAAGCGCACGCGACCACTTACCGAACTGCCTTGCGCATCTTCGACGGTGTGAATGAGGCGGTCGCGTGAAGAGCCTGCTTCGCGTTCTTGCTATCGCACTCGCGATCTATCTCCTTCTGACTTCAGCTGCCGACCTGGCCGGAATCTTTCATTCAGCGCGGATCGGATCGTGGATGCTGCGCTTCCAGAGAAATTTCGTTCCGATCGTCGCTGCGATCCTCCTCATCGTGAATCCGAAGAAACTTGGCAAAGGAGTGCAGCGATTCGTTTATCTCGTCGCGCTCTTCGCGGTCACGGCCTGGTACTCATGGGTCGCGATGGGTATGCTGCGTAGCTTCTTCTTCGGACATGCGGCCTTTCATGTCGTACCGCTCTGGCTGCTCATCCTGGCCATCTTCTGGGGCACGTTCTGGATGGCGCTGAACGAGTATTTTGCCAAGGGCCGCAATCCCCGGAAGTAAGTCCCCCGCGGGTAGCTTGATGTTTAGAATCAACGGCTTAAGGGGTTCTCTTCAGCAAAGTATCTGGAATCATGGGGTTAGGGATAAAGTCCCGATAATCAACAAGATGCGGCTGAGGGAGGGAGGCTGAGTACCCCCCCCTGTCCGCAAGTTATTGATTCAAAGAAGCTTAAACTTCGTCATTGCAAACAAAGAACTTAGCGGAATTGCGAGTGTTCCCGATTTTCAAAGAGCATTTTAAAGGAGCCTATCTGGCTCTATTTTCAGGATAGCGAATTGGGCGGGGCAGACTGCCAAATGGGTGGAGCCCTCGATTCCGTTTGTTCTGTGTGGGTTGGGGAGAATTGAGCGATTTTGGGGGCTTGACACGAAGAACGCGGTGCTT
>DASTGW010000416.1:0-7673 GCA_035718705.1 Terriglobales bacterium
GCCGACCGTCTCCTCATCGAGGGACGCTATCGCGAGCTGACTCACGACCTTCCCCCCGCCATCGAGATTTACCGCACACTGCACAACTTCTTCCCCGACGACCTCCAGTACGCGCTGCTGCTCTCTTCAGCGCAAACAAACGCCGGATTGGGCAGAGACGCACTTCAGACTGTGGCACAGATGCGCAACCTGCCCTCGCCTGATAATCAGGATGCGCAGATCGATCTGGCTGAAGCTCGCGCCGCGCAATCGCTCGGCGACCTGAAGCTGTGCGACCGCGCAGCTGGAGCTGCCGCAGTTCGTGCGGAACAGCAAGGCAGCAAGTTGATCATGAGTGCTGCCTTGAATACTCAATCCTGGGCTCTCAGCCGAATGGGAAAGGAATCGGAGAGCGATGCGGCTGAAGCGAAGGCTCTCGCCTTGGCCAAGGAGACGGGCAATTCGCGTGCCGTTGCGGCGGTCCAGCATGGCATCGCGATTTCCCAATACAACAAAGGAAAGTTCGCCGAAGCGCAGAAGTCTTTTGAAACAGCCCTCAGCGAATTCCGAGCCATCGGCGACGTCAACAGCACCGCGTCCGTATCTCACAATCTGGGCGTGCTCCTGAATGACGAAGGTGACCTCGCTTCTTCGAAGAGATATCTGGAAGATGCACTCCGCATCCAACGCGAGATCAACGACGACCGTGGAGTCGCATCCGACTTGGATGACCTTGGCAGCGTGCTCGAGAGCATGGGAAATCTGAACGAAGCTTTGCGCATGAAGGCTGAGGCGGCACAGATCTTCCACAGAACGGGAGATCGCCGAGGTGAAGCGGTCTCGCTCGGCAATATGGGGGCGATCCAGATAAAGCAGGGGAATATAGCTGATGCGCGGGCCAGCTACGAGAAGAGTCTTGCACTTAAGCAACAGAACAACGACTCGCGCGGACAGGCTTACGCTCTGCTCGGATTGTCTTTTGTGAACATGGCCGGAGACCGCCTGGATGAAGCGCACAGCCAGGCCACACGCGCGCTTGCCATTCGCAAGGAAATGAACGATGAAATGCGCAGTGCCGAAGCTCAGGCTCAATTGGCTGAGATAGCTCTCGAGAAGAGTCGTCCGGTGGAAGCGGAGTCATTGGCGCGAGCGGCTCTTAAAGTGCTCGAAAAGTCGAAGGTCCCTTCCTCTGCCGCCTATGCAAACGTGGTTCTCGCTCGCGCTCTCCTGGCACAGAACAAGATCAAGGAAGCAGAGTCGGTTTCGAAAGCGGGGATGGCACTCGCGCAGCA
Source organism: Terriglobales bacterium (assembly GCA_035718705.1). Lineage (GTDB taxonomy): Bacteria > Acidobacteriota > Terriglobia > Terriglobales > Acidobacteriaceae > DATMXP01. Next base: position 1,272 of record DASTGW010000416.1, read on the forward strand.
GGCGAACGATTTTGCCACGACTGCCAACGCTGCCCTGGCCATGGCCACAGTGCGTTCGCGCCTCGGACAAACCCATGTTGCGGCGGCAGAGTTGCGCTCTCTCGATCGCGATGCTGCCACACGCGGGTTCCTTAACGCAGCGCTAAGAACCCGGCTTCATTTGGGTGTTCTCGAGGTCAGCTCCCATGCCACTCAGGCAGACGGCGTCGCTCGTCTGAAACAACTACGCGACGAAGCACAACACAAAGGTTTACTCCTGATCTCACATCGGGCAAGTTCCGCCCTGGACACCGCTGAGCCTTCGACCAAGATACAGGCACGCAGATAGCGTCCTGCTTGACTGGTCTCCTGCGCTCCTGATATTTGCTTAAGCCTCATGCCGGTCCTCACCTATCTCGAAGCAATCCGCCAGGGCATCTGGGAAGAGATGGAGCGCGATCCTTCCGTCTTCTGCATCGGCGAAGATATCGGTATCTACGGAGGCGCATTCAAGGTGACCGAAGGCTTCATCGACCACTTCGGCGCCAAGCGGGTGATCGATACGCCAATCGCCGAGTCCGCTATTGTTGGCGCCGCGTTCGGTGCGGCCTTAACTGGCATGCGACCGGTAGCGGAATTTCAGTTCATGGACTTCATCGGATGCGCCTTCAACCAGATCACCAATATGGTTGCCAAGGCGCACTATCGTTGGGGAGCACCGGCACCGCTGGTCCTGCGCGGCCCGAGCGGCGGTAACGTTCACGGCGGACCCTTCCACTCGCAGAACCCGGAGATGTATTTCGTCCATACTCCGGGACTGAAGGTGATCTGCCCCGCATCAGCTTACGACGCGAAAGGGCTCATCAAGTCCGCCATTCGCGACAACAATCCCTGCATCTTCTTCGAACACAAATATCTCTATCGCCGGATCAAGGAAGAAATTCCCGAAGAGGACTACACCGTGCCCATCGGTAAAGCACGGATTGTTCGCGAAGGTAGCGGCAGAAAGCAAATTGGCGTGATTACTTATGCGGCCATGGTCTATACCGCTCTCGAAGCGGCAGAAGTGCTTGCGAAAGAGGGCATCGAACTCGACATCCTCGATCTTCGATCCTTGCTGCCGCTCGATCGAGAAGCGATCGCCGATGTGGTGCGTAGAACAAACAAGGTCATCCTCCTGCACGAGCATCAAAAGACTGCCGGAATCGCCGGGGAGATTTCCGCGATCATCAACGAAGAAGCGTTCGACGAACTCGATGGACCTGTTGTTCGTATCGCCGCGCAGGACTCGCCTGTTCCGTTCTCCCCCCCGCAGGAAGAGTACTTCCTGCCGAAAGTGGAAGACGTGGTTCGCGAGGCGCGTCGGCTGGCTGCGTACTGAACTTGGCTTCAGCTGATAGACTCAGGCCAGATGTCGGTTGTGTGGGTTACTATCGCAAAGCTGTTAAATCAGCAGGAATACCTGCTCGCCCGCGCTCGACTCGAATCAGCCGGAATCGAATGTTTTTCCCCTAATGAACATATGGCACGCCTCGCCGGCCCCATGATTCGCACGTTGGATGGCCACGAATTCCTGCTCCAGGTTCACGCGGAGGACGAATCCGACGCCAAAGCGCTGCTCGCTGATCCGGGTAGCCCGTTCCTGGTTTCGGAATAGAAGCATTCGGACATCACGTTTCGGCCCAACTTTCGTCCCCGCCACAACAACTTTCAACCTTAGTACACGTCTATTTGATTACCCCGGTTAATACTCTTCCTGCCGCTTCACAGGCGTAAAATAGGTAGAGACCTGCCGGAGATAAGCAGCATCCAACATCGGTGGCGAAGCTTGTCTGCCAACTAGGGATTACATGAAGATTTCTTCTGCGGCAATCGCTGTAGTGCTGGCTGCTACGCTGAGCAGCGCGCAAACTGCTCCGGCTCCGACCGGCCATGAAAACAAAGATAATAAGGGACTTGTTCCGTCCTCGAGCGCCGCGACAGGCAAGCAGGCCACTCAAGCTCCCGATGGGAATACGAAATCGCCCGATCGATCGTCCGCTTATTACCACTACACCTTGGCCCATATGTATGAGGAACTCGTTTCCATCTACCAGAGCACTGAGTTCGCCAACAAGGCCATCGACGAATACAAGCTCGCCATCGAGAACGATCCTTCGTCCGAGTACCTGAATTCCGGACTGGCCGAACTTTACGCCAAGACTGGTCGCATCCGTGATGCCGTCACCGAAGCCCAGGAGATCATCAAACGCGATCCTGACAACCTTGAAGCCCGCAAACTTCTCGGACGCATTTATCTCCGTGGACTCGGAGACCTCCAGAGTGGAACCCAGTCGCAGGAAGTCCTGAAGCGCGCCATCGAGCAGTACGAACAGATTGCCCGCATCGAACCTAACAGCGCCGATAATCACATTCTTCTTGGCCGTCTCTATCGCCTCAATAACGATCTCGGGAAAGCGGAATCCGAATTCAAGACGGCTGTGAACCTTTCGCCGGGTTCGGAAGAAGCCGTTACCATGCTTGCCTATCTCTACAACGACGAAGGCGACACGAAGAAAGCGACTCAAGTTCTCACTAGCGTTGGCGAATCAGATCGCACTGCGAAGCTTTACTCGGCGCTCGGGTATACCTACGAGCAGCAGCACGAGTATCCGAAGGCCATTGAAGCGTATCGCTCTGCCGTAAAGCTCGACGGCGACAACCTTGAGGCGCGCCGCGGTCTCGCGCAGAACCTGCTGAACGACAACCAGCCCGACGCTGCGCTCGAACAGTTCAAGACCATCGTGGATGCCGATCCGCATGATGCCGAAAGCTACATGCGCATGGCGGAGCTTTATCGTCGCACCGGCAACTTCGACAAAGCCATCGAGGCCCTGAAGAAGGCCGAGACCGAAGTTCAGGATTCCCTGCAGGTCCGTTACAACATGGCGGTCGTTTACCAGGCGCAGGGCAAGTACGACGACGCGGTCCAGATCCTCGAGGATCTGTTAAAGAAGAGCGAGAAGCCCGACGGCAAGTACACCTCAGGCGAGGCCAATAACCGCGCCGTCTTCATTGAGCGCCTCGGCAGCATCTACCGCGACCAGAACAAAACGCAAATGGCCGTTGACACCTTCCGCAAATTGATCGCGATGGGGGACGAAAGCGCGAAGCGCGGCTATGAGCAGATCATCGACACCTATCGCGATGCCCGCGATTGGAAAGCTGCAACCGCAACCGCGCAGGAAGCGGTCAATCGTCTTCCCAACGATCGCAATCTGAAGCTCGTCCTTGCCGGTCAGCTCGCCGATTCCGGCGAAGCCGATAAGGCTCTCGCCGAGGCAAAGTCTTTGTTGAAGGGCGGACCCGATGATCGCGAAGTTTATCTCGCGCTGGCGCAGATGAACTCCCGCCTCAAGCGCTGGGACGATGCCGAGCAGAACATCAACAAGGCGCTCGAACTGGCCGCCAAACCGGATGAGAAGGAGTACGTCAACTTCACGCTGGCGGCGATGTACGAGCGCCAGAAGAAGTACGATCTCGCCGAAGACACCTTCAAGAAGGTGCTGGCCAACGATCCCAATAATGCCGTCGCCTTGAACTATCTGGGTTACATGCTCGCCGATCGGGGACTTCGTCTCGAAGAAGCCCTCGGCTATATCAAGAAGGCGGTGCAACTCGACCCGCAGAACGGCGCCTATCTCGACTCGCTCGGTTGGGCTTACTTCAAGATGGGCAACTACGTTCTCGCCGAAGAGAACCTTCGCCGTGCGGCCGAAAAAGAGAACGATCCAACCGTCCTCGATCACCTCGGCGATCTCTTCCAGCGCACCGATCGCCTGAAGTTAGCGGCCGCGTCCTGGGAGCGTGCTCTTCAGCAATGGAATAAAACTGTTCCCGCGGAAGTCGAACAGAATGATGTGGCAAAGGTCCAGAAGAAACTCGACGCTGCTCGCGTGAAGCTCGCGAAGGAAAGCTCAGCCGCAGTCAAGCAATAGATCTAGATCAGGAAAACCAAAAGGGAGGACTCCAGTCCTCCCTTTATTTTTGCCCGCCCGGCTCTGATTCCCGCTATGGTTCCGCCTTTTCGGAAACCTTTAACTTTTTCGGCGACTGTCTCCGTCTTCGTTGTACAGTGCCACTGAAATCCTGAGTCACAGAAGGAGCTTGGGGGAGGGCCTTGAATTCACGAAGACTTACCTACCTGTTAACCGTCACGTTATTCCTGTTTGCCACTGCATCGACGTCCTTAGCACAGAACGAGAAGCTGGAGCCCGGTGATGTGGAGCGGGCGCGCAACATCCTTTCCGACGTCAACGACGCCATCAAGAAGAACTACTACGATCCGAAGTTCCATGATGTGGATCTGCAGGGCCGTTACAAAGAAGCTCTCGAGCGCCTCAATAAAGCGCAGAATTTCAACCAGATGCTGGGTATCGTAGCGTGGTTCACCGACAGCCTGAACGACTCTCATACGTTCTTTGTTCCGCCGGAGCATGCGTTTCGCATCGATTACGGATGGCGAGCGCAGATGGTGGGAGACAAGTGCTTTGTTGTACGCGTGAAGCCGGGTACGGATGCTGAGACACAGAAGCTGCAACCGGGCGACCAGATCATCTCAATACATGGATTGGAACCCAACCGCGACAATCTCCACAAGATTCAGTACATCTTTAACGTCTTGCGGCCGCAACCCGTCCTCCGCCTGATTATCCGTACACCAGCAGGTGAACAGCGCACCCTCGACATCAAGGCCATGATCAAGCCGACCCGGCAGAAGCTCAGAAACTGGGACGACTTCATGGATGAAATTCGCCACTACGAGCGCTCAACCGAAATCTATGAGCGTCGAAGCGCACGGATTGGTGATGAAGTTTTTGTCTGGAAACTTCACGACTTCATGATGGACGAGAAGGGTTCCGACAACATGGTGAAGGACGCGAAGCAGAGCCACGGTATGGTGATCGACCTTCGCGGCAATCCCGGCGGTTCCATGCTTGCGGTTCAGCGAATGATTGGGGATCTCCTTGATCATGATGTGAAAGTTGCTGAGCCGGTGGGACGCAAGAAGCTTCCCGAGTCAACGGTGGCCAAGACGCGCGGCTACTCTTATCCGGGAAAGTTGGTCATCCTCATCGACAGCGAGTCAGCGTCGGCGGCCGAGATCCTGGCGCGAGCAATGCAACTGGAAAAACGCGCCACCATCATCGGCGATCGCTCCGCAGGCGCCGTCATGGTAGCTCAGTATTTCTCCATGCATGCGGGGCTCGATCACACGATCTACTACGGAGCTTCTGTAACGGGGTGGGACTACATAATGGCCGATGGGAAGAGCCTGGAGCACACTGGAGTCACTCCCGATGAAGTCGTCCTTCCGACGGCCGAGGATCTCGCCAAGGGACGCGATCCGGTCCTTGCGCATGCGATCGAAGTGGCTGGAGGCAAAGTGAGTCCCGAGAAGGCTGCAGAATTGTTTCCTTATCGGTGGCCCCCAGACTAGCCCGCAGAAAGCAGTTTCCTAGAGCCTCACGCAATTCAGGCGTGGGGCTCATTCTTTTGCGGCGCTGGGTGCGACTAACTCCATAGCACCGAGCGGTCAATATCACTGATCGTGCTGCGCCCACTCAGGGCCATAGCCATTTCGAATTCGCGCCGCAGGATATTGAGCATCGACGCGACTCCGTCGGCACCGCCGTTAGCGAGACCGTAGAAGACCGGCCGCCCAACCAGAACAGCGTTGGCTCCGCAAGCGAGCGCCTTCAGGACGTCGGTTCCACGGCGAACGCCGCCGTCCACCAGCACCGGAATGCGCCCGGCGACTTTGTCAGTGACGCGGGGAAGCGCGTCGATCGTGGCAGGAACCGTGTCGAGGTTGCGGGCGCCGTGGTTCGACACCAAGACTCCCGCGACACCAGAGCGGGCGGCGATGTCGGCATCTTCCGGATTCAGGACACCTTTGAGCAGAATCGGAAGCTTGCTCGTCTTCTGCAGCCACTCGATGTCTTTCCAGGTGAGCCGCGCGGGCAGGATGCCGGCAAAGGCGCTGTGCTCGTCGACGAGTTTGCTCTTCGCGGTCGGCACGCCACGAAGATTAACGGGCTCGATGCCTGGTGTGAAATGGAAATGCGCACGCTGCTGGCGGTTGCGAGCGCCTTCCGTGGGCGTATCGACCGTGACGACCAAAGCTTTGTATCCAGCGGCCTCCGCGCGCTGGACGAGGTGCGTGGTGAACCCGAGGTCCTTCTGAACGTAGAGCTGGAACCAGAGCGGCCCGCTCGCGGCGTGGGCGACGTCTTCGATCTCCGTGCTCGACATGGTGCTGAGCACCATCAGCGCTCCAGCTTTTCCGGCACCGCGAGCTGTGGCGAGTTCGCCTTCCGGGTGCGCGAGTTTGTGCAGCGCGCTGGGCGCGAGCAGGACAGGGAATGCAAGGTCGTGCCCGAG
>DASTGW010000417.1:0-4545 GCA_035718705.1 Terriglobales bacterium
TCCATGGTTTCGTGATCAAGATCGGCGGCGAAGTCGAACACCACGATCTCGTTTGGCTGCATCTGGCGGCGGTCCTGGAAATAGTGCCAGGTATTCGAGTTCGGTCCGGAGCCAACGATCGCCGGATACGCAATTCCCTGCGCACCGTTGAACGCGTACCAATAACGCGCTTCGGCTTCCACCTGGTACTCGTACATGCCAGGTTTGGCTTTGGCTATCGCACGGCGATTCCCTTCCGCACTGATCTTGCCGTTGCGGCGAAGGACGGCGATCTCGCCCGGAGTCTTGATCAGGCGCATGGCATCAATGGCCTGCGTCAGGTCATTGAGTTTGACTGCCGGATAGCGTTCACGCAGTTTGATTATTGCCGAACGGTCGCCGGGCGTGGAATCGCCGAGTGGCGACGTGTTCTGCTGCGCGTAGTCGGTGGCAGTCTCTGACCGCGCGCCATCAGCCTTGTCGGCGAAGCCCAGTCGTACCCAGAGCTCCGGGGGATTCTCTCGCCCAAACGTGCGCGACATCATCCAGTCGAATTCCTGCATGGGAAAGACTTTGTCGTAGCCAAGCGACTTGCGGTCGGCGTCGTTGAGGCCGAGCAGGTTCGGTCCGTAGACCTGCTTCACGCGCGGCGGCTGTTGAGGCTCGAAGATCGTGACCTCGCCCGACTGATTGTTGATCAGGAGGATCGCGCCCTGGTCCTGCAGGCCGGTGTAATAGTAGAAGTCGTTGTCTTCGCGATAGGGCGCCGCTTCTGGTTCGTTGATGCGCGCCCAAAGCAATGTGTATCCGGTCTTGAGCTGTTTGGCGAGTTCCGTCCGACGCCTTGCGAACTCCTGCGGACCACCGAGATCGTTGATGGCGGCCATGTCTGTGTACTGCGCAAAAGCAGCGAGATTAATAAACAGAAGAGCGAAGATAAGAAGTCGGCGCACGTCCCCTCCACCGAGGTTTGTCAGAGTTGGGGAAGTCTAACTACTCGTGCGAGTGATAGCAAACCTGGCGTTGCTATGCTTTCCTGGCTACCTGGGCCCGTCGGCCCTCCAAGGCAACGATAGTTCTCACGAATATCTCTTCCGGCGTTCCGCTCGCCTTAACAGTGAGTAACAGACCGAGATGGGAGTAGAAGTCGATCAGCGGCGCGGTGCTTCGAGCATAAGCTTCCATGCGGATCTTGATCGATTCCGCACGGTCGTCCTCGCGCTGGAAGAGTTCTCCGTCGCAACGATCGCAGCGGCCGGCAACTCGTGGCGGCCGCTCGGTGATATGGAAAACCGCCTTGCAGACTTGGCAAGTCCTTCGACCGCTTAACCTGGAGACGATCTCCTCGATCGACAATTCGTAATTGACCACGGCCGAGAGCGATAGCCTCTCGCGCTCCAGTAGCGCCTTCAGCGATTCCGCCTGCATGAGCGTGCGCGGGAATCCGTCGAGGATGAAGCCTCCACCGCACCTCAGGCAGCCCGCGCGTTCCTGCACCATCTCGAGCACGGTAGTGTCGGGGACCAATTCGCCCCGGCGCATGAAGGCCTGCGCGGCACGCATGGCCGGACTCTGCTCACATTCCTTCAGCATTCCGGAATACCGGAATACATCTCCCGTCGAGAGATGACAGGCGTCAAGGCGTGCACGCAGCAAGTCGGCCTGAGTTCCCTTCCCGACACCCGGAGCTCCGAGGAGGATAAGCCGCCAAGGAGATTGTGCCTCGGTTATGTTGTCGCACTTCGCCGAAGGGCCCTGCAGCCATGCCAGTCGATCTTTTGCAGGAGAGCTCATGGGGCGGCAAGATACGCAACTTTGGGCCGCCGAGGCAGTGATTGGGATCACAGGTGCAGAGGGGGATGTTCTTTCTCAGAGCGTTCAGCCCGTATTGTGCAATCCCGCCGCAATGCCGTTAATCGTTGCTGCCAGGGCGTAATTCAGCTCATCGCTGGTATCGCCGGCGCGCTTCCTTCGCAGCAGTTCCACCTGCACGAGGCTCATCGGATCGACATAGGGATTACGCAAACGGATCGACCGCTCCAGCACCGGATTTGTTTCCAGCAACCGCTCCTGGCTTGTCACCTGCAAAAGCATTTTGTAGGTACGCTCGAACTCTTCGCTCAGCATGGCGAAGTAGCGATCGCGAAGAGACTTGTCTTCTACCAGGTCGGCGTAAAGCGCGGCGATGGAGAAGTCTGCCTTGGCCATGCCGATCTCGATGTTGCGCACCATCGTGTGGAACATCGGGAAACTCTTCATCATTTCGCGCAGTAGCTTTAGATTTCCTTTCTCTGCTGCGACGTACTGTTCCAGCGCGTGTCCTACGCCAAACCACGCGGGCAGGCCGTGCCGGCTCTGCATCCAGCCAAACACCCACGGGATGGCGCGAAGGTCATCGAGGCAGTGTGTTGCTTTTCGTCGTGGCGGACGCGAGGCGATGCGCGCATGCTCCAGTTCGTTGACCGGAGTTCCCTGCTCGAAGTAAGGAATCGTGTCCGGGTTGTCAGCGATCTTCTCGCGATAGAAACGGAACGCCGCTTCCGACAACTGTTCCATCGCCGCGTCCCAACGCAACTCGTTCGGAAGTGCGGAAGTTCGCAGCGGCGACAAAGCTTCGATCGCCGCAGCAACCATGAGTTCAAGATTCCACTCGGTCAAGATTGTGTCGGAGTATTTCCAGTTCATCACCTCGCCCTGTTCGGTGATGCGGATGGCTCCGGTAAACGCCCCCGGAGGCTGCGCGACAATCGTGGCATGGGTCGGACCGCCGCCGCGGCCGACAGTACCTCCGCGGCCATGAAATAAGCGCAGCTTGACGTTGTGCTTGGCCGCGACTTCATGCAGCGAGCGGTGCGCTTTGTAGATCTCCCAGGTACTGGTGAGCATGCCGCCGTCTTTGTTGGAGTCGGAGTAGCCAAGCATGATCTCCTGCTCACGGTGCCAGGCATCGAGCAAACGGTTGTACTCCGGCATCGACCAGAGCCGGTCGCTCACGTCGCCACATTTACGCAGGTCTTCGATGGACTCGAACAAAGGTACCGGCATCAGTCCGGGATCATGATGATCGGGGTCGCCCTCGACCTTAACGCCCGCGATGCGGGCGAGTCGCGCCACGTTGAGCGAGTCCTGTTCTGATTGCGCGCCGCTGATCACATGCTGGCGAATTGCCGAGGGCGTGTAGCGGTGCTTGAGTTCGGCGACGGTGCGCAGCGTCTCCATGTATTCCCGGCTCGCAGTCGATACGATTTTGGGTGTCCCATCCTCCTCGCCTTCCTTGGCCGAAAGGGTGAGGTGAAGAATGTGATCGAGCTCTTCGTAGGCCTGCTTGTGCACCCGCGCATGCTGTCGAACATCCAGCGTGTGCAGATGAAAACCGAAGGCCTCGATCTGCCGCAGCACCGGATCCATCACGCGTGCCGCTAATCGTCCTGCGCCATTCTGCTCCAGGCTGTCGCGGATCAGGCACAAGTCCTCGGCGAACTCTTCTGGTTTTCTATACGCGTACTTGTGAGATTCCTCTTCTCTCGCGCGACTCAGGCGCCAGTGCACATAGGCGAGGAAGCGCCGGTACTTCTCCGACTCGGGATAGCGCACCTGGTCGAGCGGCACTTCCGACATATTCAATCGGTAGGATTCGAGCCGCTCCAGCAACTCCGCCGAAATTCGCGCCTGCTCCTGCGATTGGCTAAGTCGCGGATATAAGAGATCGAGTTGTGAGAGGTAAAAGTCGAGAATCACGTTGCGCGCCATGCGCAGGGCGTCGGCCGTGCACTCGTGTGTGACGAACGGATTGCCGTCGCGATCGCCGCCGATCCACGATCCGAAATTTACGACCAGAGGAAGCTCTCGCGCGGAGATCTCTTTTCCATACACTTGGCGGAAGGCGTTCGCCAGTTCGTCGTATAAGCGCGGAACTGTGCGCAGGATCGAGATCTTGTAGTAGTCGAGCCCCATGCGAATTTCGTCGGTGACAGTAGGCTGATGGCGGCGAACTTCGTCGGTCTGCCAGAGCGCGGTGATTTCAGCTGTAATCGATATCTCGCGCTCGGCGGCGTAACTCTCACTCAGTGGAAGTGAATCGAGGCGCTCCAACTCGCGCGCAATGCGGCCGCGAGCGAAGAGGACCGTGCGTCGTGCAACCTCGGTCGGGTGCGCCGTGAAGACAGGCGTGATGTGAATCTTGCGAAACAACTCGAGCGCCTGCTCAAACGACACGCCGCGATCGCGCATGCGGATCAGCGTTCCGCGAAACGATCCCGGCAACGGAGGTCGCTGACGATCGAGGAGACTCGCCCGGCGGCGTCGCTTGCGATGGTTCGTCTCCGCCAGGTTCGTCAGTTCAAAATAAATCGCGAATGCCTTCGTCAGCTTGTGGGCTTCGACGAGCGAGAGACCGGCGACGACTTGGCGCGCGTCGCGCATCAACGGGTCACCCGACTGAGGATTTTCCTTCTCCTCGCGATGCCGCGTGAGCAGTTCACGCAGACGCTCCACGTAGCCGAAGAGAGTTTCGCCTTCCTGCTCCTTAATGACACGCCCGAGCAGCACGCCGAGCGAGCGCACGTC
>DASTGW010000418.1:0-8952 GCA_035718705.1 Terriglobales bacterium
GAAGCCAGCGCGGTGAACGACACGTTTGGATCGCTGAAGGGCTTGATCGCGACGGCGCGGGCGACGCTGTTTGGACAATACAAAGATCCGGATATCGATATCGATGCGGCGCCGCCCAGCCCCGGCAAGCTGGTGAAGATCACGGTGAATCAATAGTCTTTTAGTTTGTCAGTCTTTCAGTCATCGAGTATTGGCGTGGGTCCTTGAGCGGGACTGGACTATAAAGACTGGACTGACAGACTGATGGACTGACCGACTTTCTTTTCTATGTCTGATCAGAGAATTCCTGCACATCCATTGGCGAACAGGATTGTTCGCCCCACATCCGAAGAAGACCAGAAGCTTGGGTTCGATCATGAGAACCTGGAGGGGTGGATACCGTCGATGGCGTCCGAAGAAGAGATCCGCACAGCGCTGGAGAAGGCGTTCGACTATCGCGGCGACATAACGATTACGTTAAAGGATGGCGCGAAGGTCGAGGGCTATCTGTACGACCGCAAGGCGGGTAAGAACCTCGAGGAGTCACTGGCGCGGATCATGCCGAAGGATGGAGCGGCGCGGATGAATGTTCGCTACAGCGATGTGGCGGCGCTGGCGTTTACCGGCAAAGACACCGCGGCGGGCAAGAGCTTTGAGGCGTGGGTGAAGAAGTACAACGAGAAGAAAGCGGCGGGCGAGACGAACATCGGGATCGAGGCGGAGCCTTTGGACTAGCTGTGGCTTGTTCGAAATGCAGAGATGTTTCGCTTCGCTCAACATGACCTGCCCTCTGTGTTGTGCTTACTGTGCAGGCCTGAAGGCCTGCTCCGCCGTCCCTTTGCTCATGGTTCCCTTTTCGGTGTGATTCCACTCTTAATCCGTTCCTCTTTTGATTCCTTTCTTGAGTGGTGTGAACTTTCGATTGGGTGCTGACCTTGTTTCGGGCTCGATTTTGTGGAAAAGTACGTCCAACTGGTTGAAAACCAGCAACTTTGCTCTTGATCTGAAATTCGCAGTCATCAGATAATTGCGCAAAGTACGAAGCTCAACAAAGGGAAACGTGCACTCATACGGACGAGCCGACGTACTGCGGATCCTGCGCATTAGTCAGCGGCAGTTGTCGCAGTGGCAAAAAGCTGGCCTGGTCGCCACCTCGGAACACTATTCCTTCTTCGATCTCCTGCAGATGAAAAAAATTCGGGACCTGCGCGCGAAACGTGTGCGGTCGACGGTGATCCGCGAGTCGCTGGTCGCCATGCAGAAGCAAGTGGCGGGGATGGAGAATCCGTTGTTGGAAGCCGGCACGTTCTTGACGGGACACCGGGTGTCCTTCCGGCATGAAGGCAAAGCGTTTGACCCAATTGCAGGGCAGTTCGTGATGGATTTCGGCCCGCGGTCGGAACGCGTGGTTCCTGCGCAGCATGCTTCACCGATTCGGGTGTTAGAGACGGCGGCGGAGTTTTTTGCGCGTGGCGTGGCTCTGGAAGAAGATCCGGCGTCGTACAAGGACGCGATTGCGGCTTACGCGAAGGTTGTTGAGCTTGAGCCGGAGCACGCGCCAGCGCACATCAACCTGGGCACTCTCTATTACAACCTTCAGGATTATGTGAAGGCCGAAGCGCATTATCGGAAGGCCATCGAGTCCGACTCGCGGTACGCGCTCGCGTATTTCGATCTAGGCAACGTGCTGGATGAGACGGGGCGTATCCAGGAGGCGATCCGGATCTATAAGACGGCGATCCAGTTGGCACCGACTTACGCGGACGCGCATTACAACCTCGCACTCGCCTACGAAAAGACCCGCGACTATCGCAAAGCGCTCAACCACTGGCGCGCTTATGTTGCGTTGGACAAGAACAGCGCCTGGTCGGCCCACGCGAGAAGTCAGATTGGAAGAATCCTTCAGAACGACAAGCTGAAGGTGGTGTACAGAAGAAAGAAGTAGTTCCCCATTCCCGCGCTACACGCCTTCTTACAAGCCTACTTTCCGGAGATCGCAGGGGCGGTCTTGCTGGCGATTTTCGTATCGGCGGCGAATTTCACGAGCAATCCTTGAGGAGTTACCTGCGTGCTGGCAATGCGTCCACGGACGTGCGCGATCTTTTCCGGCTCGAAGATGATGGTGTCGTCCTTCACGCTGACACCTCCTACTGTTTCCGAATGCAGAAGTGTGTCAAGGTGCTTGCCCAGCATGTCGAACAGTCCCTTCACGGGAATGCCGTCAGCCTTGATCTTGCTCGCGTGAAAGATCAAGACATGACCGTCCGTCGTGACGGGTCCTTCCATGGTGAAGGAAATTGGAATGACCTTCTTGATGGTGCCCTTGAGATCGACCAGTTGATCTTTGACCTCGACCCGCAAATCATGAACGGAGGTGCCGGTCTGGGTAGTCTTGCTGACAAACTCGCGAGAGAGACTCTGCGTGTCGATGAACACGTCGCCGTGATGGATGTCGGTCATACGCATGTAGCAGAAGGGCGAGGCTTTGCCGCGAGCGACCTGGTCTGCCTCGAAGTCCTGCAGAGCAAAACGAACGCCCGGCTGCGGTGAGTAGTCGCCCTTCGACATGGTGATGTGAGTGACGGGCGAAGGACACTTGGCCATCGCTCCCGTCGCAAAAAGGCAAATGATGGCACAAAGTATCAGGTTGAAGGACTTAAGCACCGATACTTGGATGCAGAGTCCGCGCGCGGTGCCGGTCCAGCTACCATCGCACTCCCGGATAAAGGCTGTTGATGCGATAGGCGCGATAGGCATTGGGTACGCTGATGTCAAGCTGCCAGACGAGCTGCGGTGTCGCATCCTGGGTTACCTCGAGCACCCGTGAGCCCATGGTGGTCGCCGGTTGCGAGAGATCGAGTTCCACGTTGCCGCTGCCGCGCAGCACGCGAACACTGCCTCCCCAGAAACTGAACAGGCCCGGCTGATATTCCCACTCGACGGTGGCCGTGCTCGCCGTCTGATCGATGTCGTAAAGTACGGCGCGGCTGTAGCAGGGTGTTGTAGTCGCGCCGCATTTGTTGCCATTGGCGTCGGGACGGTCGTTACCGTCGTCGAATACCGCGAGACGCATGACGTTGCCGTCCTCGGAGACGATGAACGGATAGTGCTGTCCGTAGAACCAATCGCTGGCATCGCCGTTGGTGAGCGCGATGTCACCCTGGTTCCCCAGTCTCCAGAGAATGTTGCCGCTTCCCTTCCCATCCTGAAAGTCGATCTTGATGACCCAGTGCTGGTTGCGCATGGAGAAGAGCAGGTTGTTATCGGCAGTGCGAACGAGCGCGTTACCGTGCGTCCAGTCAGGCGGGAACGCGAGCGGGTGACGGTTGATGTCGAGATGGTCGAAGGTATCCCAGACCCAGACGGGCTTCATGTTGGGATCGAGGTCGATGATGGCGTCGCCTTCGACGAGTGTGTTTGCCGGGAATCCAGCGATGTTGTTGAGTGTGCGATCCTCGGCCACGAGCACAACGGTGTGGTCGTTGGGCAGCCGCAGGACATCGTGATGCAGGAACTTGGCGTGGAGCGAAAAGCCAGCGGCCGTCAGCGCCGAATTTAGCTGATCGAGGGTGAATTCGCTGATGGTGTTGCCAGCGAGATCGACTTCGCGAAGGACACTCGTGGAAGCGTAATCGCTGATTGACACCAGCATGTTGCCATCACGCAGCATCTTCACTGGAAAGACAAAGCCTTCCGAAGAAGGATGGTCGTAATACCAGATGACATTTCCCTGAAGGTCGAGCGCAACGGCCTGGATCTTATTGCCGGGCGATACGCCTGGGCTGGCGGTCAGATTCACCAGCTCAATGCCGCGATGAGGATCGGTGTCACCTTGCGCAGAGAACGTTGGCAACCGATCCATTTCGATCGCGCCAGTATGAAACACGCGATCGGTATCGTAGGAAACGGTCCCGTCGACGAGAGTTGTTTTGGCGCGCATGTGGTACTCGGTGGAAGGCTTCATGCCCGCCACGAGAACGTCGACGCTGCCACCGGCAGGAACCGCCCGGGCGCCCGTCGTGCGACCGTAAGTAGTATCCGTGCCAAACTCGACCGCCACCTGGGCTCCGGCCGGTGCGCTCACGTGGTATTGCGCAACCAGTGGATTCGCTTGATGCGTAACGGGACTTCCGGACCCGCATCCGGTCAGGGTGGCGACGGCGGCCAGTAGGGCCGAATAGCTGGCGAGGCGCACTTCGCGCAGGGTAGCTGTCTTCAACGGATTGCCCCCAGTGAAGCCGAAGGAGAAGTCGAAAGGCCGGTGACCGGTGCAGCACGTCAGAGGACAAAAACACTGCCAAAACTCGAAGGTTTCTGAGGATTTTCGCCTGCTGGTGCGGGTTTTACGAGCTTCCACGAGGGGATGTGGAAAAAGAAACTTCCGAGAACCTGTTATCATCAAAATCACAGATGGCAGGAAGCTCACGAACATCATTCCAGAAACGGCAGAAGGAGCGCGCCCGGCAGGAGAAACAGGCCGAGAAGGTGCAGAAACGTCTGCAAAAGAAGCAGCAAAAGGACGTGGGAGAGGCGACCGACGAAACGGTCGATACCTCTGACGACCCGTTCGCGCAGCCGGCTGGACTCGATTTTGATGATTTTTAAGGCAGTTGAACCTGGAAAGTGACTAAGTTGCACGATTTCAGGGGCATTGGGCCGAGTACCTGCTATACTCGAAGTACGTTATTGGCCACGGTTTGTTTGTGGTGCGGTTCTTTTGTTGGTCCCGCCTCTCTCCTCTCCGTTTTGCATTCAGAGCCAATTGAATAAGAAAGAAACACCGAAACATTGAGCGGCATAGAACTACCTCGTGAACTGCTACCTGGCTTGGACTGCGTAGAAGCACTTCGCGAATGCCATTCAGGAAAGCACATTCACTAGATGAAATTCACAGAATTCCCCTTGTCCGCCGGACTGCAGAGTCGTTTGAAGTCCGCCGGATTCGAAACTCCCACTCCCATTCAAGAACAATCGATTCCTAACGGCCTGGCAGGTCAAGACGTGGTTGCCACGGCGCAGACAGGCACCGGCAAAACGCTGGCGTTCCTGGTTCCCGCGCTCGAGAAACTAGCCAAATCAAAATCGACGAAACCACAGGTGCTGGTGCTGGTTCCCACGCGCGAACTGGCGATGCAGGTTCACGCCGTTTACGAACAGCTGCGCGGCAAGATGCCGCACGCGGCCTTGGTCATTGGCGGGCTTTCGGAAAGGCGGCAGATCGAAGATCTGCGCCGCGGAGCAACGCTGATCGTGGCCACTCCCGGACGCCTGGAAGACTTCCTTTCACGCCGGTTGGTCGATCTTCGCGAAATCCAGATCCTGGTGCTCGACGAAGCCGATCGCATGTTGGATATGGGCTTTTTGCCCGCCATCAAGCGGATTCTTGGGGCTACCCCGAAGGAACGGCAGACGCTTTGCTTCTCGGCGACCATGCCGCCGGCGATCGCTGCGATCGTGAACGAGTACATGCGCACCCCGGTGCGGGTTTCCCTGGGATCGACGCTAAAACCGGCAGCCACCGTGGAACTGCATGCCTTTGAAGTTCCCCAAGCGAGCAAACTTGATGCCCTGCGCCAGCTTTTGTATGCGGAAAAGGGTCAAACTCTGATCTTCGCCAAGACGAAGCGTGGCACCGAGCGGTTGGCGAAAAACCTTATCCGCGACGGCTTCAATGCCGCCATGATTCATGGCGACCGCACGCAATCGCAGAGAACGCGTGCACTGGCGGATTTCGTGGACGGCAAATCACAGGTGCTGGTGGCGACAGATGTTGCTGCCCGTGGACTTGATGTCCCGGAAGTAGCGCACGTCATCAACTATGACCTTCCCCAAGTCGCGGAGGATTTTATCCACCGCGTAGGCCGAACCGGCCGAGCGGGGATGAAAGGTCGTGCCTCGACACTGGTTTCAGCGGCGGAAAACATCGAGCTGAAACACATCGAGCGCACGATGAAGCTGAAGATCGAACGACGGAAGCTCCAGGATCTAAACCAGGACCTGTCTTCCGGCGTGACTCAGCGCATGATTCGGGAAACCAACACGCTCGCCAGCCGCACACTGGTGCGGTTGCCGGGTGAAGTGTTCGCATAATCCCCGTCAAGAGGTTCCAAGAGGGCAGCTGATGCTGCCCTTTTTCATTTCAGTAAACGGGCTAAGCGACGTGCGCGGCGTCACTGCACTGGAGCTCGCGCCGGAGAGAAAGTATAGGCAAATAGCGGTCGTGTCTTTGGGAGGCCTCATGATTGCCCTTAAACTCGTCCGGCTCATCGAACTGCACTCCGAAGAACTGGCTCAATCCCTGCTGGAAAAAGTGGACGCCTGCACCAAGTGTGCGGAACTGAAGAAGGCGGTTCCACGAAAAGAACTGGAGAGCCGTGTCTTCGAGGTCTATCAGCATCTCTCTGATTGGCTGCTTAACAAAACCGAGCACGATATCTTCCTTACCTACACCGCATTGGGACGTCGGCGCTACGAACAAGGAGTTCCCTTCCACCAGTTCGTGTGGGGGTTGATGCTGATCAAACAGAACCTGTGGGACTTCATGGAGCGGGAAGTGGTAGAGGATTCTGCATTCCATCTGCGCGGCGAGTTCGAACTTTTACGCATGCTCGACCAGTTCTACGATCGTGTGACTTACTACTCGGCGCTAGGCTACTGGGAGGCTGAAGAGTTCAAAGAGCGGGAGCACTTTTTGACCGCACAACGCGCTTGAATATTGGCCGGTTCGTCCCTGCGTCTGGACCCACCGCAGGGTTCTCTTTTTGTTTTTTCTGCTAACCTGATCTCGAGGTCAGGTATGCAGGAAACCGCTTCTCAATACATCGCTCGCATCAACTCTTATCTTGGCAATGACGACGTGCTGACTGTGCTCAGCCAAACGCCGCAAGCGCTACAGGAATTGCTAAAGAACGTGCCGGAGCAGGTGCTACGGCAGCGTCCGACACCCGAGAAGTGGTCGGTGCTGGAGCAGGTGGTGCATCTTTCGGACGTGGAGATCGTGGTGGGATTCCGCGTCAGGTTTGTTCTAGGCGCGGAAGATGGGGCACCAATCGTGGCATTCGATCAGGATCGCTGGCAACAGGCCTTCCGCTACAACGAGCGTGACCTGGCGCCGACGCTTGAATCGTTTCGAGCAGCACGTGAAAACAACCTGCGACTGTATCGTTCTTTGACAGCAGCGCAGTGGGAGAAGTATGGGATGCATTCCGAGCGCGGCAAAGAGACGGTGAGAGCGATCGTAAACCTGCAGGGCGGACACGACCGAAATCATCTTAAGCAGATGCAGGAAATCCTGGCGCAGGGAAAAGCAGCGGTAAGTCGCTAATTACTTTCCGTCCTGAGACGCTGCCGCGGCGGTCGGGTCGGGCAGGTGGAAGCCTGCGTCTGTCAGCTTCTTGCGCAGCAGAGCTATTGACTGCTCTTCGACTTGGGTCTGCGAGACCATCAGCCGCTTGTTCTCGCAAATCGAGTAGAGGTTGATCGCCTCGGAAACGCGATCAAAATCCGTGGGCTGGCCTTTCAGCGCGGCACGGCGAAGCTCTTCGTCGCGAACGGCCCGGATCAGCGCATCTGCCTGTCGCGGGGGTGCCTTGGCGGCAAGCGCCTTGGCGATCCGATCAGCAACTTCTTCGTCACTATGTGTCGGCTTGAAGTCGATGATCTCCTGCGTCAACATGCCGGCAATCTTCTCAGCGAGTTCCTGGTCCGCCTGCTCCTGCTTTTCCGTGCGAGGTTCTTCGGCGCGCGCCAGTTCGCGCGGATTCATCTGCTGAAGTTCGGGATGGTGATCGAGCCAGTCGAGCAGAGCTTTTGAAAGTTCTTCATCGGATGGCTGTAACTGCGTCTGCCCGGCGAAGGCTGCGGCGTACGTGGTCTGCATGATGGGCAGAGGCTCGCCACAAAGCGAAACCGGCGCTGTAGGAATAGCTGCCTTGTTGCCTTGGTCGGTAAACACATGCTCGGGTTCGGCTTTTTTAGCCGCTTGATTTTGCCGGGCGACCTCACCCAGCGAGGGTTCTTCCTGCTGGGCGGCCAAAGGCATCGAGACCGCGAGAATCGCAAGAAAAGCCAGGCTTCGGAAGATAGTCATCGCCAATAGTTTGGCTGAGGATGCCTGCTGGCGGCTAATTACGCAAGGGATAGGCAGCAGGCAAGGCGAAGTAACCGGAAATACTGTGCCTTGCTCCCAAAACGGGCATCTCTTAAGATGAAGGGTTGATAACGAACACTTATGGCTCCTAAAAGTCCGGATTTTAATAAGAACGACAAGCAGGTTAAAGAGTCCGCCATTCAGGACGTTTTCGAAGGCCGGCATCCGTCGGCGTCGGAGCAGCAGTGGGCTGAGAAGACACTGGCACCCCTGATCGAGAAGTCGCCCGAGAAGCCGATTGGCGCCCCTACAGGGACGAACCTCGACGAAAACGGCGACGCACGCTTCAGCACTATTTCGAATGTGCCGATCCGCCGTCTCTACACCGAGGCCGACCTGCCGGAGGACTGGAGCTACGACAAATATCTCGGCTATCCGGGTCAGGCGCCGTACACCCGCGGCATTCACGCGACGGGCTATCGCGGCAAGCTCTTCACGATGCGCCAGTTCTCGGGCTTTGCTTCGCCTGAAGAGACAAACGAGCGCTACAAGTACCTGCTTTCCCACGGTGGCAGCGGACTTTCGGTTGCTTTCGATCTGCCCACTCTGATGGGTTATGACTCCGATCACTTCTTCAGCGAGGGCGAAGTCGGCAAGTGCGGCGTCGCCATCGATTCGCTCGAGGACATGGAGATCCTCTTCAACGGCATCGATCTCGAGAAGACCACCGTCTCGATGACGATCAACTCGCCGGCGTCGGTGCTGTGGGCAATGTACCTGGTCGTCGCCGAAAAGCAGGGTGCCGACTGGAAGAAGATTTCCGGCACCATCCAGAACGACATCCTGAAGGAATACATCGCGCAGAAGGAGTACATCTATCCTCC
>DASTGW010000419.1:0-5062 GCA_035718705.1 Terriglobales bacterium
CTACCTTCGCGTATGCCAGTTCGCAACAGCCGACATACCCTCACCGGATGGAAGCTCAACCCAGCAGATCATTCTGTCGAATGGAGTAACCCTGGCTCCGCCAATCTCACCAGTGGGCCCTCTGATTGGGCCAGTGGAAGCACCGACCATCAATGATCAAAACCTATTTACCGCCTCAACGGTATCTGCGCACAGCGCCACGCTGAAATGGGAAAAACCATCCTTAGGAAACCCGATAGGCTACGGTGTCTCCGTTTACACAAATCTCGCAGTTCAGGGCCGGTCGGTTTACACTCGCATTGCAACTTTGAATACCGGCAAAACCACCGTCATAGTTCCGCCAGGCATCTTGCAATCCGGCACCACTTACTTCTTCCTCATCACCTCCGTAACTGACGGCCGCGCCAACATCGAAACCTCTCCTAACCGTCTCGGCTTCCCCGCCGGCAACGCCGACATCATCTCCGCCCCTATCACAATCGGCGAACTATAGCCTGAGTACGATTTCTTTGGCGTCAAGACCTCACAGATCACAATTCCAACGCAAGTCGCTGATTCATAGCGAAATAGAATTTGCCTTTGTTCGGCAGTTTCCCCGACCCAAATTGCTATGCTGTATATAGAAGCTGG
Source organism: Terriglobales bacterium (assembly GCA_035718705.1). GTDB lineage: Bacteria > Acidobacteriota > Terriglobia > Terriglobales > Acidobacteriaceae > DATMXP01. The sequence continues at coordinate 631 of DASTGW010000419.1, forward strand.
TGAAAGATTCGATTTCAAAACAAGTACGAGATGAAAAACGATAACTACTTGATAACTACAGAATCCCGCAACTCCTCTGTTTTGAATATTTTGGGCCTTAACTTCTCTGGATTCATGGTAGTACCGCAAAAATCCATAGGTAAGTCATTGGGAAATATGGTCTCCCCCACGGGGTAGGGTATCTTTCATCATTTTGGGAACTCGCAATCAAGAGTTAACCGTCAGGTAACAGGAGCAAGTCAAATGGCTATCAAGACCGTCGGCGTCATCGGCGCCGGCACCATGGGCAACGGCATCGCCCACGTATTCGCCAAGTCCGGATACGACGTCATCCTCTGCGACATCGAAGAGCGCTTCGTCCAGCGCGGCATCGAAACCATCTCCAAGAACCTTGAGCGCGAGGCCGCCAAAGGCAAAATCTCTGTCGCCGACCGCGAGGCCGCGCTCCATCACATCCGGCCCACCACCAAGCGCGATCAGGTCGCCACCGCCGACCTCGTCGTCGAAGCCGCGACTGAAAAATTCGACGTCAAAACCGAGATCTTCCGCGACCTCGACGCCATGTGCCGCTCTGAGGTCATCCTCGCCTCCAACACCTCTTCCATCTCGATCACCAAGCTCGCCGCGCAAACCAAGCGCCCCGACAAAGTCATCGGCATGCATTTCTTCAATCCCGTGCCCGTGATGAAACTCGTCGAGATCATCCGCGGTCTCGCCACCTCGCAGGAGACTTACGCCACCATTCACGACCTCTCCGTGAAATTGGAAAAGACCCCTGTCCAGGTCAACGACTTCCCTGGCTTCGTCTCCAACCGCGTCCTTATGCCTCTCATCAACGAAGCCATCTTCACCGTGATGGAAGGCGTCGCCACTCCCGAAGCCGTCGACGAAGTCTTCAAACTCGGAATGGCGCATCCCATGGGTCCGCTCACGCTCGCTGACTTCATCGGCCTCGACGTCTGCCTCGACATCATGCGCGTGATGGAATCCGGCCTCGGCGACCCGAAATATCGCCCCTGCCCGTTATTAATCAAAATGGTAGACGCCGGCTGGCTGGGAAGAAAATCAGGCCGCGGCTTTTACAGATATTGAGAGCTTATTCAACACAGAGATGCAGAGACCCAGAGGTATTAAGGGATGAAGATTTTGCGGCGGATTCCGTCTTTGAGCACTGGCGCATGAAAGTTAATCAGCAAACCCACCGGCTTTCTCAGCAGTTTGAGATACGAAACAAGCTGTACTTCATGTATCACGCTGATCGACTCAACTGCCTTGAGTTCAACTACGACGTCCCCGATGATCAGGTCCGCGCGATAAGTGCAGTCGAGCTGCACACCTTTATAGTTAACGGGAACAGGAACTTGGTGTTGAAATAGGATGCTCCGAAGATTCAATTCATGGCACAGACATTCTTCGTACGCAGATTCCATCAGCCCGGGCCCAAGCTCACGATGCACCTCGATCGCCGCTCCGATTATGGGTCTCGTAAGCTCCACCAGTATTCCAGTTTCGTGTTTTTCCATTCTTATCTCTGTGCCTCTGTGTCTCTGTGTTGAATCAGAATTTTTTCGCCGTGATCCGCTCCGCCCCCACGTACGGCTGCAGCGCCTCCGGTATCAGCACGCTTCCATCCGCCTGCTGATAATTTTCAAGAATCGCAAGCCAGGTGCGCCCCACGGCGAGTCCGCTGCCGTTGAGCGTATGAACTAACTCGGTCTTATTCTTGCCTTCGGGCTTGTAGCGGATGTTCGCCCTTCGCGCCTGGAACGCTTCGAAGTTCGAGCAGGAGGAAATCTCGCGGAACAGGTTCTGCCCCGGAAGCCAAACTTCCAGGTCATAAGTCTTGGCGGAAGAGAAGCCCATATCGGCGGTGCATAACGCCATCGTTCGATACGGCAAATTCAGCTTCTGGAGCACGGTTTCCGCGTGGGCCGTGAGCTTCTCATGCTCTTCGTACGACTGTTCCGGACGCGTGAACTTCACCAGCTCCACTTTCTGGAACTGGTGTTGGCGAATAATCCCGCGAACGTCTTTGCCGTACGAACCCGCTTCGCTGCGGAAGCAAGGCGTGTAAGCCGTAAGCGAAATTGGCAGTCGACTCGCGTCGAGCACTTCGTCGCGATACAAGTTCGTGACCGGAACTTCCGCTGTCGGAATCAAATACAGGTTCTTATCGCCGTGAGGAACCTTGAACAGGTCCTGCTCGAACTTCGGCAGCTGTCCGGTTCCATACATCGACTCGGCGTTCACGAGATAAGGAGGAAGAACTTCTGTGTAACCATGCTCTTTCGTGTGCAGGTCGAGCATGAAGTTCGCCAGCGCGCGCTCGAGCTTCGCGCCCAAGTCCCAGTAAACGGCGAAGCGCGCTCCGCTCAACTTCGCGGCGCGTTCGAGATCGAGCACGCCAAGCTGTTCGCCAACTTCCCAATGAGGCTTCGGCTGGAAGTTGAACTCGCGCGGAGTTCCCCAGCGACGAACTTCCTTGTTGTCGTGCTCGGATTTGCCAACCGGAACGCTTTCGTGCGGTAGGTTCGGGATGCTCTTCAGGATGTCGTAGAACTTCGCCTCGTCTTCCGTGACGCGCGTCTCGAGCGCCGGAATCTGGTCCTTCAGCGCACCAACTTCCGCGGTGATAGAGTTCAGCTCCGAAGTCTCTTCCGGAGAAAGTCCGCCCTTCTTCTCCTTGCCTTTGAGCTGGCCAATACGCTGCGAATGCGCATTCTTCTTCGCCTTCGCGGATTCCAACTCACTGATCGCCTTGCGGCGATCCTGGTCAATCTCGCGGAAGTTGCCCAGCAGTTCTTTCGGGTCAGCGCCGCGCTGTCGAAGCTTCTCTTCTACAAGGTCTAGGTGTTCACGGACGAAGTTAAGGTCAAGCATAGAAACAACTATGCTATCAGCGTCGAGGCAGTATTGAGGAGAGCGTTAGCTGTGAGGTCCTGTTGAGGAGAGCATTAGCGGACCAGGTCATGCTGAGGAGGACGTCAGTCCGACGAAGCATCTATGCAACTCTACCGCGGGCAATCCCGATGCTGCACCTTGATATCGTAGCCAGCCTTCTTCAGGTCCTTCGCGATCTCTTCCGCCATCATCACCGAGCGATGTTGTCCGCCGGTGCAACCGAACGCAATCGTCAGGTAGCTCTTACCTTCGTGGATGTAATGCGGAAGCAGGTAGATCAGCAGTTCGCGGATACGATCCAGGAATTCCTGTGTTTGTGGGAACTGCCGAATATACTTGGCGACCTTCGGATCTTTGCCTGTGAGCGGCCGAAACTCCGGCACAAAATGCGGATTCGGCAGGAAGCGCACATCGAAGACGAGATCTGCATCTTCAGGGACACCGTTGCGGAAGCCGAAACTCACCGTCGAAACCAGGATGTGCTTGGTTGGCTCTTCGCGCCGAAAGCGTTCCGTGATGTGCGCACGCAACTCATGGACGTTGAACTTCGAGGTGTCGATCAGGTCATCAGCCAGCGCCGAGATCGCATGCAGGCGTTTGCGTTCCGCGGTGATAGACGTCTTCACTGGCTCTGACTTACCCAGCGGATGCGGACGCCTCGTTTCGCTAAACCGCCTCAGCAACGTCTCGTCATTCGCTTCCAGGAAGAGGACTTTGGTGGGAACGCGTTTCTTGACCGCCTTGAGGATCTGCGGCAGGCGTTCCAGTTTCACACCTTCCCGTACATCCAGAACCAGCGCTGCACGATGGATTTCCTGCGATTGCTGAACAAGGTCGGCGAAGCTGGGAATCAGCTCGACAGGAAGATTATCCACGCAGTAGTAGCCGAGATCTTCGAACACCTTTAGGACTGAGCCTTTTCCAGATCCGCTCATGCCTGTGATGACCACGATCTCGGTTCCAGGACGAACCGGCAATTTCGCGGTCGGCTTCTTCTTTGTCTTGGAAGTGGCCATCCTTCTGCCATCGTAAACTACACCGCTTTCCAGGGGGAAGTTACGAAGGGAAGTCCCGAGCCGACTGCCATTCAGCCCTGATATTCAGGCACTCTGACGATCAGCCCTTCGCGCGTCACTTCGACTGAAACGTGCGCGGGAGACTTCACCAGCGCGTCAGCCTCTTTCAGCTCCTCCGCCGAAAAGGTTCCGGGAACACCGATCACCTTCATTCCTGCAGCATGCGCCGCGCGAATTCCCGATTTTGCATCTTCCAGGACGAGACACTGTTCTGGTGCGAAGCCAACCGCTGCCGCGCCTTTTAGATATGGCTCAGGATGAGGCTTCCCATTCTGTACCTCGGAAGCTGTCACGAACTTCGCAGGCACCGGCAGACCCGTTGCTTGCAGTCGTTTGGTGGCCAGCGGACGCGTTCCCGAGGTCACGACGGCCCAACGGTCTCGCGGGAGCACAGCCAGCAATTCCGCTGCGCCCTCAATCGCAACCAGTCCTTCTGTGTCATTGATTTCGTTCTG
>DASTGW010000420.1:0-5582 GCA_035718705.1 Terriglobales bacterium
CCAGCGCGAGGGCTTCATCGGATATTGCGTTTGCTTGATGGCGGCATTAATCCGCTTGATCGCATCGGTAAACTGCGACAGCCCTCCGGGCTTAATGAAGTAGTCGGTCGCCGTCATCATTTTGGTGGGCGTGGCGGCTTCGGTTCCCGTGCTTAGGTCGGCCCGAAAGATGTAATACGACTGCTGGTTCGCCGCGTAAACGGGTGCCATCGTCAGTTGACGGTCTGCTTCGTCGCGCTTGTCGAAGGCTTCGTGGCCGTCCATTTCCTTCCACGTCATGCCGCAGACAGCGGTGAGATAGCTGCCGGTAGCTCGACCCGCGGTGATCGTCCAGATCATGATCGCATTCTTGTCTTTCTCATTCTGGTGAAATTGATTGTGTTTCTTGCGGGCTTCCTCAAATTGCTTCGCGGTTCCCGGTTTTGGAGTCGTGACGTTGACCTCGCAAACCTTGTCACCGCCGGATTGTGCCCAGGCGAACGACGTGCTTAACAACAGAATTCCAGCCCACAACAGTCCTAGCTTCTTCATGCGAATCTCCCCTCCAGTGAATTATGGGAGCATATGAACAGGTGCGTGGCCGAGACTCGCCTGTATGCGAGACACTGCGAAGCCCGAGACAGATTTACAGATTGGAACCCGTTATGAAAAGGAAAGAGAGTTGAGGCAAGGTACGCTGAGAGATCGATAGTGTCAATGAAATCTGAAAAGGCGGATGGAACAGCCATCGCTCGATCAGCTATTCTGTCCCTTGCACCTCCACGACGCCATCCTTCTACTGTTTGCTGCCATCGCCGCTGGCGCACTGAACGCCGTGGCGGGCGGTGGAGGCTTCATTGCCTTTCCATCCTTAATCTTCACCGGCATGCAGCCGATCGCCGCCAACGCCACCAACACCTGTGCACTTTGGCCCGGAACCCTGGCATCGTCGGCCGCTTATCGCACTGCGCTTCGTGGACGGCTTCACGCACTCGCTCCACTAGTGGTGAGCGGAATTGCCGGAGGCATTCTCGGTTCCTTTGTACTTCTGCATACGCCGCAGCGCACCTTCCTGAAACTGGTTCCCTGGTTTCTGCTGAGTGCAACTCTCCTGTTTACGTTCAGCAAACGCATCACTCTGTTTCTCCGCCTGCGTGCGGAAGTCGATCGTGAAACTTCCGTGGGTGTGGTCGGGGGCGCAATCATCCAGTTCATCATCAGCATCTATATCGGCTACTTCGGTGCTGGCGCCGGCATCCTGATGCTTGCCATGCTGGCTTTGCTCGGAGAAACCGACATTCACGTGATGAACGGCATGAAGACCATACTGGCAACGATCGCCAACGGGATGGCACTCGCCATGTTCATCATCAATCGTGCGGTGGTGTGGCCGCAGGCTCTCTTGATGATTGCGGGCGCCGCTCTCGGCGGTTACGCCGCTGCCTGGTACGCTCAGAAGATCGATCCTCGCATCACCCGCGGCCTGGTTATCGTGACCGGTTTCTCCATGGCCGCCTGGTTCTTCCTCCGCTAACTACTGCCAAGAGAGGTCATGCTGAGGGGGACGTGAGTCCGACAAAGCATCTATGCATTCCGCTCGACCGCAAAAGCTGGCCGCTGAAATACAATGTCCTGTCCATGCACCTCCTCTACAGTGCGCTGCTAACGCTCGTGTTGCTGCTCGGCCTCCCGTGGTGGCTGCTGCAGATGCTGCGGAATGGCAAGTATCGCGCTGGACTTGGAGAACGCTTCGGCCTCGTGCCGGACCGAATCCGTCAGGACAACCGACCCGTGATCTGGGTGCATGCCGTTTCTGTCGGCGAGGTGCTCGCCGTCGATCCCCTGATTCGCCAACTGCAGGAGCAGAATCCGCTTTATCGCGTGCTCATCTCCACCACGACGTCGACCGGTCAAAAACTTGCTCGCGATCGTTTTGGCGCCAAGAACGTCTTCTACTTCCCGCTCGATTTCGCCTTCGCGGTACGTCGCTACCTGAGTGCACTCCGGCCGGAGATGATCGTCATCGCGGAAACTGAATTCTGGCCGAATTTCCTGCGTCTGGCGCATGGTACTGGCGCCCGGGTGCTGGTCGTAAATGCACGTATTTCCGATCGCTCCTTTCCTCGTTATCGTAAGTGGCGCTCCTTTATTGCGCCCATGCTGCGAAACGTCGACCGTTTCCTCACCCAGACCGACGTCGATCGCGGCCGCCTGATTGAAATCGGTGCACTCGCCGAACGTGTTTCTGTCAGTGGCAACCTGAAGTTCGACATCATGCCTGCGAAAGCCGTGACCATTGTTGGGCACCTGCAGGTCGTGTTTAAGCGCGATCGCAATTCGCCGATCGTCGTCTGCGGCTCCACCGTCGAGGGTGAAGAGCCGATCCTGATCGACTCGTTCCGTAACGTCGTGAAGTGGTATCCGAACGCGGTCATGATCCTTGCCCCGCGCCATCCGGAACGTTGGCCGCAGGTGGTCGAATTGCTACGCGCGTCCAAACTTCCATGGAAGCGGCGCTCCGAGTGGAACCATCTGGAGCCGATCGGCGGAAGCATCTTCCTGCTCGATACCATCGGAGAACTCGCCGCCGTCTACCAACTCGCCACGGTAGCGTTTGTCGGTGGGAGTCTCGTGCCGCGGGGCGGACACAACATTCTCGAGCCTGCTCACTATGCCACCCCCGTCATGGTCGGCCCGCACACGGAAAATTTCCGTGAGATCGTGGACCTCTTCGTTCGCGCCGGCGCCGTCAACGTCGTGACTCCCGAAAAGTTCGGCGACCAGCTTCTCCGATTGCTCGATCAGCCAGCCAAACGTGTGGAACTCGGACGCCATGCCGCCGAAGTCGTTCGCGCCACCTGTGGCGCAACCAATCGCACTCTCGACGTTCTCAACCAATATCTTCGTCAGCCGGCCACTTCCGTCGATCCACCGGTTCCACGCGCCTTATGATTCTCGAACGCATCCTCGCGGGCGGATTCGGAGCCGCGGTTGCGCTGCGCAACAGCATGTTCGACCGCGGCCAGCTCGAAGCGAAGCGATTGCAGGGTCCCGTCGTCAGCATCGGCAACATCTCGGTTGGCGGAGCTGGAAAAACACCGTTCACGATTCTCCTCGGCGAGTTGCTGAAACATCGCGGCATTCCGTTCGACATCCTCTCGCGCGGCTATGGTCGCTCCACTCGTGGCGCTCGCATCGTCGACCCGCAGGGACGTACACGCGATTTCGGCGACGAACCTTTACTCATGGCTCGCAAGCTGAATGTCGATGTCGTCGTTGGCGAAAGCCGTTACCAAGCCGGATTGCTGGCCGAAAAAACATGGGGGCCTCGGCTTCATCTTCTCGACGACGGCTTCCAGCATCGGCATCTCGCGCGGCAGTTCGACATCGTTCTTGTCTCCGCCGAAGACCTCGATGACGTGCTGCTACCTGCTGGTCGCTTGCGCGAACCGCTCTCCTCGCTGCGTCGCGCAACCGCAATTGTCATCACCGGCGACACCCCAACAGAAAAGCTGCCGTCGAACATTGCGGTCTGGCGTCTCACGCGCGAACTCGTCATACCCAAGATGAACTCAATTCGTCCTGTTGTCTTTTGCGGCATCGCCAAACCCAGGAACTTCTTCGAACAAGTCCGGGCCCTTGGAGTCATTCCCGCCGCGGAAATCGCTTTCCGCGACCACCATCGCTATCGTATGTCCGATATTGAGCGCCTCGACCGCATTGCTCGACAGAAGAACGCTGATGCCTGCCTTACCACCGCGAAAGACGCCATCAACATGGGTGACCTGAACGGGTACGAAATGTGGAAGAAGGATTTTGCTCTCGTCGTCGCCGATCTGAAGCTATCGCTTGCTGACTCCGACCGCTGTCTAAACGAACTGCTGGCAAATCTTGATGCGCGAACGACCGCAGACTGACGACCAACGACTTCTTGCTTTCAAGCAGCGGACGTCACTTAACGGCAACGTCCCCCTGTGAGACAATCTCCCGTTCCCGTGAAGACCAACAAACATACCGAGCGTCTGCGCCATATCCTGAATACCTTCCCCGAAGTCACCGTCACTGTGGTCGGCGACATGGTGGCCGACGAATTCATCTTCGGCGAAATCTCTCGCGTCTCTCGCGAAGCTCCCGTGCTCATCCTCAAGCATCGCGAGCGCAGTGTCGTGCCCGGCGGAGGCGCGAATGCCGTCTACAATCTCGCCGACCTCGGCGTGAACGTTCTGCCCGTAGGCGTCGTCGGCAACGACGAACCCGGACGCATGCTGCTCCAGCGTTTTAAGCAAAAACATATTCCACTGAGCGGCATCCAGAAATCACGTGACTATTCCACCGTTACCAAGACCCGTGTCCTCGCGGGCATGACGCACACTTCGCGCCAGCAGGTTGTTCGGTACGATCGTGAACCGGAAGCGCCGCCGCCCGACCGCACTCTTCGTGACCTGATCTTCGCCGCTCGCAAGTTCGTTCGCGCCTCCGACGCCGTACTCATCTCCGATTACGGCTACGGTGCCGCGACGCCTGAAATCCTGCGACTACTCAGCGTTCCCGACATTCCCGTCACCGTTGATTCGCGATACCGCATGCTCGACTATATCGGCGCCACGGCCGCCACGCCAAACGAACCTGAAGTGGAAGAGGCTCTTGGCGTGAAGATCGGGCACGATCAGGAGAAGCTGCACTGGGCTGCCAATGAACTGATGAAGCGCATGAAGTTGGAATCCGTGGTCATCACCCGGGGCCGCGATGGCATGCTTGCGCTCGAAAAGAAGCACAAGCCCGTCGCAATTCCGATTCACGGCAGCGACCAGGTCACTGACGTCACCGGTGCCGGCGATACCGTCATCGCCACCTTCACCGCCGCGCTCGCCGCCGGAGCCTCCACAGAAGAGGCAGCTCGCCTGGCCAACTATGCCGGGGGTATCGTGGTGATGAAACGCGGCACCGCAACTGTGTCACGCGAAGAGCTGCTTGCCGCAATCGAAACATAAAAACGTGAGGTCATGTTGAGGAGGGCGTGAGCCCGACGAAACATCTCTTCACCTTGAACTTCGGGAAAGAAGAACCCCGCCCGAGCGGGGCTCGCTAATTACTAACCACTAATCACTAACTGCTGCTTTTCGCCCAAACGCTCGCGTTCAAGCAATCCACCACGCCGTCTATCACTTTCGATAAGCCGCCCTTGAATTTTTCCTCATCGACGACTTGCTTGTCCGACAACGCTTCGCCCAGGCTCAGCGCCGCGGTGATGAACGTCAGTGCAGCGTCCTTCTTCTGCGAACCCGACTTCTTACCAAACAAACCTTCGACCGCGTTCACGATCGACGGCACGAACGAAATCCCCTGTAACAACTTGCTCAAGAAATTCACCTTCACCTCCAAAATGAAAAGGCGCGATTCACTCGCGCCTTGCTAACGATTAACGACTAACACCTAACGACCGATGTGTACCCGCAAGTACTCAAAACCCAAATGAATCAGCGCCAGCAGACACGCCAGTCCCGCGCTGATCCCCTTCGCCCGCTGCAGAAATTCCTCGTGCCGCTCTACCTGATGCGACAACTCCTGCAACTTTCCCGGCTGATTACCTCCTCCCGCGATCC